>CABQLI010000004.1 GCA_902464965.1 uncultured Collinsella sp. | reverse complement strand
CCCCGCCGTGCCGGCCACGACCACGAGCTCGCACGTCTCGCCAGCACGCAGGGCGACAAGCGCCGCATTCACAACATCGAGCTTTTCCATTGCCGCCTTCTATCCTCTAAAGATATCGGTGAGCATAGCGAGTGCCTCGAGCACGCCGCCGCCGACCGACGTCGCCTTGTCCGAAATGTAGTTGATATAGCTGGCATCGCCGCGCGGATCGACATCGGCGCATTTAAAGCCCTCAGTCACCTGCACGCCGTTCGCCAAAAGCCCGCGCAGACAGCCATCGATCTGCGTGCACATGGGCGAATCGCCCGCATACCCGATCACATCGCCGGCACTCACGATGTCGCCGATCACATGGTCGGACCTAAACACGCCGGCGGCGGGGCTGTGGATAACACGCTCTTTGCCATATCCGGCGATGACGCCCGGCACGCCCGTGTTGGGCTGGGGCGAACCTTGGGTAATGACACGGCCCAGGAAATGCCCACGCATGGTTTCGATCACGGCGTCGCAGTCAACCGGCGCGGTGAAGCCCGGCCCCACGGCGATGACGGCAGGAGCCATGTCGCGCGTGGTACCCAGATTGCGCTTGGCCAAAATCGCGTCGACCACAGCCGCGGGTTTCAGCTCGCCGAGCATCTTGGCCTGGGGGTCTACCACGACGGCGACATCCCCCGCCTCGGTAATCTCAAGCGCCTCGGCCGACGTCTGCGCCAAGCGGGCGCGAATGCCCTCGACCTCGACCTCGCCCAGGCGAATGGCCTCGCAAAAACTGATTGTGCGACGGATGCACGTGGGAACCGCGATATCGGCCATGACAACTGACACGCCGGCGCGCACCAAGCGAGCGGCGACGCCCGTGGCGATATCGCCGGCGCCGCGAACATAAACGAGCATTCCCGGGGCACCTCCCTGTGCTACGGTTTGAGCAGAGCAAAAGCGGTTCGACCGCTACTCTGATGATTATTTATTATCACAGTATTATACGGCGGTGAACAGATGGAAACGGTTAGCGGCAATCTTGCCTCGGCGCTCAGGATCAAGCCGGGCATTACCGCGATTATCGGCAGCGGTGGCAAGTCGACCTTGCTAAAGACGCTGGGTCTTGAGCTCATGCGCGCTGGCAACCGCGTGCTTCTCTGCACCACCACACATATGTTTCCCGTTGCCGGCGTGCCATGGGACGGGTCGAATCGTCGCCTGGACGCCGCGCCTTGGAAGCCGGGCGCCTCGCATGTCCCCGGTTGCACCTGCGAGGCCTGCGCTGGCCTTACGCGCGGGAGCATCTGCCAGGCAGGCGTCTTGGACCCGGAGACGGGCAAGCTCTCCTCCCCTGCCGAGCCGCTCGACCAGCTGGCGCAGCGCTTTGACTACGTCCTGGCCGAGGCGGACGGCAGCAAGCGGCTCCCGCTCAAGGCCCACGCCCCGTGGGAGCCGGTAATTCCCTCTGGCACGGCCAACACCGTCTGGATCGTCGGCGCCTCGGGATTCGGCAAGCCCGTCGCCGAGGTTGTCCACCGCCCCGAGCTCTTTTGCGAGCGTTGCGGCTGCGAGCTCACCGACATCGCCACGCCCGAGCGCGTCGCCCAGGTGCTCAATGCCGAGATGCAAGCGCTGAAGCTCGGCACCGCACACGTTGTGCTCAACCAAGTCGACACGCTTGCCGACCCAACGATGGCAGATCGCTTCGAGGCCGCCCTCAGCCGCCCCCTCATCGCCACCAGCCTCAAATAGCCGGCGCCGCCCCAGCAGACCTATAAGTTGCGGTGGAATAGTTCCTGAAACGGCCTATTTGGCGGCTAAACAGGAACTATTTCACCGCAACTGCGGAGGGGAATCCGGTGATCTTCCTGTTAGCGGGGGACGTAGCGACCGGGCTGGGCTCCGGTGGGCTCGCCGTCGCGCGCAGCCAGCACGCCGTTCACAAACACGGCCTTGGCGCGGCCATGTGCCTCAAAACCCTCGAGCGGCGTGTAGTCCACAGCCTGATGCTGTGTCGCCGCGCTAATGGTCCAGCGCGCCTTGGGATCCCACACGCACACGTCGGCATCGGCGCCCTCGGCAAGACAGCCCTTACGCGGATACATACCAAACACGCGCGCCGGGTTCTCGCTCATCAAGCGGCACAGATCCTCGGGTCCCAGCTGGCCCTCAAAGCTCGTGGCAATCGCGACGGGACGATGCTCCACGCCGGGCCCGCCGTTG
Source organism: uncultured Collinsella sp. (assembly GCA_902464965.1). Lineage (GTDB taxonomy): Bacteria > Actinomycetota > Coriobacteriia > Coriobacteriales > Coriobacteriaceae > Collinsella. The sequence goes on along the minus strand of CABQLI010000004.1, from coordinate 59,273 downwards.
GGAATCGCGCGGAAATCGTCGCGCCCGCGGTCCTTTTGCCCGTGCAGGTTAAAGCTGCAATGATCGGTCGCAATAGTATCGATCTCGCCGGCCACAAGCGCCTCGCGCAGCGCGGCACGGTCACCGGCATGGCGCAGCGGCGGGCTCATCACGTACTTGGCGCCCGCAAAGCCGTCCTCGCCCTGCTCCAGATAGCAGGTGTCGTCGAGCATCAGATACTGGGGGCAGGTTTCGACATAGATATTCTTCTGCCCGCGCGCCTTGGCGGCACGGATGGCCTCAAGACCAAGCTTGGTCGAAAGGTGCACCACGTTGACCGGAGCGTCCCCGGCCAAGTGCGCCAGATACAGCAGGCGGCTCACGGCCTCGGCCTCACACACATCCGGACGGCTGAGCGCATGCCCCTCGGGCCCATGAATCCCCTGCTCGTACACGCGTTTCTGCAGCGCGTTGACCAGCGTACCGTTCTCGCAATGCACGCAGAGCATGCCGCCCACGCGCTTGAGTTCCTCGAGCACCTCGAGCGTCTCGGCGTCGTCCAGACGCAGATGGTCGTAGGCAAAGTAGGTCTTAAACGACGACACGCCCGCCTCGCGCATGGCCGAAAGATCGGCGCGGTTTCGCTCATTCCACTCGGCGAGTGCCATATGAAAAGCGTAGTTGGCCGTGCAAGTGCCGTCGGCGCGATGATGCCACTCGGCAAGGGCATCGGACATGGTCACGCCGCGATCGGCCGTCGCGTAGTCCACGATGGTCGTCGTACCGCCGCAGGCAGCCGCACGCGTACCGGTCTCAAAGCTATCGGCCGTCCAATCCATGCCAGTCCAGCACTGCATGTGCGTGTGGCCGTCGATAAAGCCGGGGAACACCCAACAGTCCGTGGCATCCTGGACGGTATCGCCCTCGCTCGGCTCGATTGCCGCGGCAATCCGCACGATCTTGTCGCCCTCCATGGCAAGATCGGCGCGGCGAAGCCCCTGGGGCGTCACGAGCGCGCCGTTTTTGATGATGATCATGTTGCTCCTTATTGATTAATACAGTTGGCCACGCGATCAAAATACGAGCAGGCCGCGATATGCTCCGTTATGCGTCGCTGCCCCTCGGCGGTATCGACATCCCACAGCTCGTAGGCACGCGCCTCGACCAGCGCAACGTCGACGCGACCTTTGAGAATCGAGCCCCCGCCGTCCTTGCCCTCAAGACACATAAGTGCATCGAACAGTTCCGCCGGAAAGAGCACCGGGCTCGAAGGCTCACCGTTGCACGCAAGACGCACCGGATGTTTGCGGCCACGCTCGTCAAATGCACGAACCATAGCCTCAAAAGAATCCGAACTCACGAGCGGCTGGTCGCCCGGCAAAAAGAGGCAACCTTTCCAGTTGCGTTCGACTCCCCACGAAAGGCCCGCACGGACGCTTTCGCTGCGCAGCTCGCCATCGTGCAGCACGCACGGGCAATGCTTGTCCTCGCAAATCTGAGCAACCTCGGGCCAACGCGTCGAAACCACGACGTCAAAGCCCCGGGGAACCGAATCGATGGTCCGGGCAATCAGCGGCTCGCCATAGATATCGGCAAGCATCTTGTTAGAGCCAAACCGCTTGCCCTCGCCCGAAGCCATAATGACGCATCCAAGTTTCATGGTGATACCTCCCCTGAAACCATCGTACCCATAACTCGCGCCGCGGGCATCCACATCGAAAGCGTTTATCCAGCACGCCCACGATGCAAAAAGGGGGCACCCCGCCGGCTGGCAGAGCGCCCCCTTTACATGGCTTACCTCAGCCCAGCTTTAGGCCTGGAACCAACGGGCGGTGTTGCGCTCGTCGAGGGCCTTGAGGGTAGCGGCGGGATCGGCGACCTTCTGCAGGAACATCATGGCCGCGATGGCGTACGGCTTGTAGCTGGCCTCCTTGTACATGCCCACACGGTGCATGTCGAAGACGTCGGCATTGACCTCGCCGTGCTCGCAGGAGACACCGGAGATGTCGGCGGGCAGCGGGTGCATAAAGATGGTGTCCTGGCCGTTGGCGGTCTTCTCCATGAGCTCGGTCGTGGAGCACCAGTCCTGATGGGTGGCGTTCTGGGCGAGCAGCTCCTTCTCGAGCGCTGCGATGCCGGCGTCGTCGCCCTCGGCGTACAGGTTGGTGCGCTTCTCCATGGCGGCAAACGGAGCCCAGCTCTTGGGGATCACGATGTCGGCGCCCTCGAAGGCCTCGGCCATGGTGTTGACCTGCTTAAAGGTGGTGCCGGACTCGGCGGCATAGCCCTTGGCGCGCTCGACGACCTCGGGCATGAGGTCATAGCCCTCGGGGTGAGCCAGGGTGACGTCCATGCCAAAGCGGGGCAGCAGGCTGATCAGCGACTGCGGGCAGGACAGCGGCTTGCCGTAAGAGGGCGAATAGGCCCAGGTGACGGCAACCTTCTTGCCCTTGAGGTTCTCAAGGCCGCCAAACTCGTTGATGAGGTAGAGCATGTCGGCAGAGGACTGCGTGGGGTGGTCGGAATCGGACTGCAGGGAGATGAGCGTGGGACGGTGATCCAGGACGCCATCCTCGTAGGCCTGCTGGACAGACTCGGAGACCTCGGCCATGTAGGCGTCGCCCTTGCCGATGTACATGTCGTCGCGGATGCCGATGACGTCGGCCATGAAGGAGATCATGGTAGCGGTCTCGCGGACGGTCTCGCCGTGAGCGATCTGGGACTTCTTCTCGTCCAGGTCCTGCAGCTCAAGGCCGAGCAGGTTGGCAGCCTTAGAGAAGGAGAAGCGCGTACGGGTGGAGTTGTCGCGGAACAGGGAGACGGCCAGGCCCGAGTCGAAGATCTTGGACGAGACGTTGTTCTCGCGCAGCTCGCGCAGGGCGTCGGCGACGATGTAGAGAGCCTTGAGCTCATCGGTGGTCTTGTCCCAAGTGTGCAGGAAGTCGCTGCCGTACATACCCTTAAAATCGAGGCCGTTCAGCTGCTCGACGAGCTCGGTAAACTTAGCGTCCATGGAAATGTCCTTTCTAAAGATGAAACGATCGCAATGAGTAGATGTGCTCCGGCATGCGCGTGTGGCCAGAACATGCAGAGCACCATGACGAGGACCCGCCACCGTTGAGGAAGCATGGGAGATAACGACCGCGGGCCCCAAGTCAACAGGGGGTGCCGGGGACACGAGCGGCCCCCGGCTCAACAAAATCGAGGAATGGGACTAATCGATCTTGTTGTTGGTCAGACCGGCGCGGAACACGGTGGCGTCGCCATCGGCCTGGCTCGGATCGTAGAGGTTCAGGGCAGCCACGTACATGGCGGCAGCGGTGACCAGGTCGTCCTTGTAGGTGACCTCGTTGGGAGCGTGAGCCTGAGACTCGGCACCCGGGCCAAAGCCCACGCAGGGAATGCCGTAGCGGCCCTGGATGGAGACGCAGTTCGTGGAGAAGGTCCACTTGTCGCACAGCGGGCGACCGGTGCGCTTGCCCATGCTGGGCTCGCAGCCGATGCGCTCGTCACCGAACATGGCCTTGTGGGCGTCGACGAGGGCCTTGACGTGCGGAGCGGTCTCCTTGTTGATCCACGTGGGGAAGTAAGCCTCGGTCTCGTAGACCTCGCCGGTCCAGGACGGACGGTCGTACATGTACATGGAGACCTTCACGTCGTCGCCGTACTTCTTGGCGGCCGGCAGGTTGCGGATCTCGTCCAGGCAGGACTCCCAGGTCTCACCGGCGGTCATGCGACGGTCGATGGAGATGGCGCAGGAGTCAGCGACAGCGCAGCGGCTGGGGCTGGTGTAGAAGATCTGGCTGACGGTGCAGGTGCCGCGGCCCAGGAAGCGGGCATCCTCGAAGTGCTCGGGGTTGTACTTGGGGTCGAGCATCTTGACGAGACCCTTGATGTCGGTCGACTCGTCGCAGCCGTTGTTGTTGAGGGCGCGGACGTCGGCGATGATGTCGGCCATCTTGTAGATGGCGTTGTCGCCGCGCTCGGGAGCGGAGCCGTGGCAGGAGGTGCCGTGAACGTCGACACGGATCTCCATGCGGCCGCGGTGGCCGCGATAGATGCCGCCGTCGGTGGGCTCGGTGGAAATGACGAACTCGGGCTTAATGCCGTCCTTGTTGTAGATGTACTGCCAGCACATGCCGTCGCAGTCCTCTTCCTGGACGGTGCCGACGACCATGATCTTGTAACCCTCGGGGATGAGGCCCATGTCCTTCATCATCTTGGCAGCGTAGGTAGCAGAAGCCATGCCGCCCTCCTGGTCAGAGCCGCCGCGGCCGTAGATGATCTCGTCGGTCTCGTAGCCCTCATAGGGATCGGCGTCCCAGTTCTCGATGTTGCCGATGCCGACGGTGTCGATGTGGGAGTCGATGGCGATGATCTTGTCGCCCTCGCCCATAAAGCCCATGACGTTGCCCAGGCCGTCGACCTTGACCTCGTCATAGCCAAGGCTCTCCATCTCGGCCTTGATGCAAGCGACAACCTCACCCTCCTCGCAGGACTCAGAGGGATGGGAGATCATAGCGCGCAGGAAGCGAGTCATATCAGCACGATGAGACTCAGCAGCAGCCTTGATAGCGTCGAAATCGAGTTCTTTAGCCATTGTTCATAACCTTTCAAACGAAGGAATCTACCTGTGAGGTGGCGGAGCGATACCTATTTACTCCGCCCCAACGATTAGCAAGTGGGATATTCGCCTTCCCAAACAATGCGGCGATACTGGTCGGGATCCGTATCGCCCTCGGTGGAGAAGCAGAGCACAGAGCTCGTCCTGTCCAGGCCGATGAGTTCCTTGAGCTCGGCGTACTCGGGATCGAGCATGAGAGTCTCGACCAGGCCGGTGGTCACAGCGCCGGACTCGCCGGAGATGACGCGCGGGTCGCCCTTCTCGGGAGCGCCCAGGGTGCGCATGCCGCGAGCGGTGACCCAGTCGGGGCAGGACACGAAGGCGGTGGTGTGGTTGCGCAGGATATCCCAGCCCAGGATGTTGGGTTCGCCGCAGCACAGGCCGGCCATGATGGAGGGCATGTCGCCGTCCACGATGCGCGGGTCGCCGTCGCCGGCGGCAGCGCCCTTGTACAGGCAGGCGGCAGGCGCGCACTCAACCACGACGAAGGTGGGCGGGTTATCGGGATACAGGTTGGTGAAGTAGCCCACCACGGCGCCAGCGAGCGAACCCACGCCAGCCTGGACAAACACGTGCGTCGGGCGGTTGATGGCCATCTCACGCAGCTGCTCGGCAGCCTCGGAGGCCATGGTGCCGTAACCCTCCATGATCCAGGACGGGATCTTCTCGTAGCCCTCCCAGGCGGTGTCCTGAACGATGACGCCGCGCTCGCAGGCATCGGCCTCGGCGGCGGCCATGCGCACGCACTCGTCGTAGTTGACCTCTTCGATGGTCACCGTGGCGCCCTCGGCGGCGATGTTATCGAAGCGGGGCTTGGTGGAACCCTTGGGCATGTGCACGACAGCCTTCTGGCCCAGCTTGTTGGCAGCCCATGCCACGCCGCGGCCATGGTTGCCGTCAGTGGCGGTAAAGAAGGTGGCCTGGCCAAAGTCCTCGGCCAGCTGATCGGAGGTCAGGTAATCGAAGGTGCAGTCGGCAACGTCCTTGCCGGTCTCGTCGGCAATGTAGTTGGCCATGGCAAACGAGCCGCCCAGAACCTTAAAGGCGTTGAGGCCAAAACGATAGCTCTCGTCCTTAACGCACAGGTTGGAAAGGCCCAGGCGCGCAGCCTGACCATCCAGGCGGGCAAGCGGAGTGACGGTGTACTGGGGGAACGACTGGTGGAAGGCGCGGGCCTTCTTCACGTGGTCGAGGCTCATGATTCCCAAGTGCTTGTCATCGCTCTTGGGCATCGTGTTGCCCGCCCACTGGATCTTATCGGCCATACGGTGAACTCCTTAAGTCCTCTCTTGCCGGCCCCCGCATACGCGCTTCAGCCCGATCCCATTCACACGACTGAACTTTTATGTGGATGCCAAACAAAAAGTTTGTTAGTAATGTTCTATCACACTTTTTGATTGGTATATCTAACGAATTGTTTGTTGCCGTAATCGGTACTTTTTCGCCGCCGAACGGTCATGAATTGCCTTGTTGATGGATTTGTTTGCGGTCAAGTGTGGTTTATGGCACAGTGAGCCCAAACTAATTTTTAGGAAGGTACCCATGACCCCCGCACAGATTGAGTTTTACAAGCGCCTCGCACACGGCCTGGCGCTCCAATTTGGCCCCAACTGCGAAGTCGTCGTCCACGATCTGGAGACCGAGGACGTGGACCACTCCATCGTAGTGATCGAAAACGGCCACGTCAGCGGGCGCAAACTGGGTGACGGCCCCAGCCATATCGTGTTTGAGTCCATGCACGAGGGCGCCACCGACGTACACGACCGCGAGCCATACCTCACCAAAACCACCGATGGCAAGCTGCTCAAGTCCTCGACGATCTTTATCCGCAACGACGAGGGCAAGCCCGTCGGCATTTTGGGCATCAACTTTGACATTACGCTTATGAAGGCTTTTGAGCGTTCGCTCGACGCCTTTACCGGCACCGGCGGCACGGGCTATACCGAGCCCGAGCCTATTACCAAGAACATCGGCGATCTGCTCGAGGACCTGCTGCACGAGTGCGAGCAGTTTGTGGGCAAGCCCGCGGCACTCATGACCAAAGACGAGCGCATTCGTGCCATTGGCTACCTTGACCGTCGCGGCGCCTTCCTCATTTCCAAGTCGAGCGAGCGCGCCTGCGAGTTCTTTGGCATCTCCAAATACAGCTTCTATAGCTACCTCAATGAGGCCAAGGCGGCGGCCGGCGACAAGTAGGCACTCGCCTGGATTGCCCCTCCCCTTTTGGGCGCGAGTTCTGGAAAGCACGAATCCAAGACCGAGCAGCTTGGGAAGTTCCATATAATCGATGTCATTAGTATTTCGAAAGGATGGAACAGAATGGCGTTGAGCAAGGCATCATGCACCGGTCGCGGATTGATTCCGGCAATTGGTGGACATGTGCACCGCATGTTCGATGAGGGTGAAGACGACCTGTTTTCGCTGAGCCTTGACGACGTGATGGATGATCGCCCGTGGACCGCCGACGAACTCATGGGCGGCGGGGCTCGCCCGTCAAACCCCAATCCCGCACTTGCGCCTAAGACCGCATCTGCGCCGACTCCTGCGCAGTTGGCTGTTTCGACACCCGCGCCTACGCCCGCACCCACTTCGGCGCCCACGCCCGCTCCCCGCCCCGCAAGCGACCCGTCCGAGACGGCGGCATTTCTCGCTGCAGCGACGCAGGGCAAATCGGCCGACAGCACTGTTATGTACAGCGCCCAGCAGTTGCCTGTTCCTGCGGCACGCAAGCCTCCGGTCGCAAGGCTCGATGAGCCCGTTGCCCGTCAGGTTGCCTACGATTCCTGGGCTGCAGCCGATCTGGATGAGACCTCTACCGGCATGCCGGCGCTCGACGTTCCAGTTAACCCGCTTTTTGCCGCCAACACGAGCGCCGCGGACTATGAGGGCGGTGCGACATATTCCGATTATTCCGATGACTATGCTGGCAACGGTCGCATCGAGACCGAGGACTATGGCACCGCATCGAGCGATTATCTCAACGATCCGTACGCTGCCACGCCTGCACCGGAATATGACCCGGAGGCCGCGTCCGCACCGGCGTATACCAAAAGCACGGGCGAAGAGCGCTTCGCCGATTATTACGCCAAGGAAAAGGCGCTGCGTTTCTCGGAATTTCCGCAGGCAGTCAAGGTTGCCTTTATCGCCATTATCATTGCCCTGCTCGGTGTCATTGCGTTTGAGGGATTCCAGCTGTTCCGCGGCCCCACCCAAGCGGAGTCGGAGACCCAGCAAAAAGAGGACGATAACCAGTATCTGGACATCAACACCCTCAAGGGCGACCCCAACGACAGGGACGACGAGTAGCGAGAGCTGAAGGCGGCCGCAGGATCCCGCATCCAGCACCGGCTTCTAAGTGCTGTTTTGTCATCCAGCCACACTTTTCCGAAGTTTTAAGGTGCCTATTTCGACACTTTTCCGGATGAAAGCCGAATAATCACTTGGGAAACTAACGCCGTTCACGCGTCATTTCGCAGGCGGCGTTTGATTTCCGTCCGTACACGCTGATAGACTTCCTCTTGCCCGCAAGGAGTGGGCGCGTTTTATCCAGAGTCGGGGTAGAGAGTTGGCTCCACGATCCCGACGCCAACCGGCCAAGAGGCACGGTGGCCCTGCCAACATCGATGAAAGGAGTCCGTATGGACAATTTCTCCGTGCGCAGCGAGCGCAACTTCCACAACCTGACAGCCAAGCCAAAACGAATGCATCTTCTGGACAAGCCGAACGGCTACGCCTCGGCCATGGTCAAGAGCAGGCTCTCCCACCAGATGCGCTTTACGGTGCAGAAACTCGAGGAAGAGCTTTGCACTACCGGCAATCCGCACGTACTGCAGATTCAGCTGCTCGGAGACGACTCGCGCGAGCCGTCTAGCTGGAAGCTCTTTGCCGACGGCGCGTGTGTCGCAAGCGGGTCCGGAGCCTTTGCCCGCGAGTGCTTCTGCGAGGGCGCTGAGGTATTCCTGGATCTGTGCCGCAACGCCGTCGACGCGGCCGAACTGCGCCAGTGGAGCCAGAGGGAGTACGAGCTGTTGAGCGCGGCACGCGGGATAGCGGGGGGTGTAGGAACAGAAGCCTCATGACGGTGGCCTCAGCTGGAATGACGTATCGCTCGATAAATGATCTCAACAACGTAGCCGATGCGCCGCATTTCACCTCAAAGGCATTGAGCAATCGGGCGGCGTCCAGCATTTCTTTGATATCCCCAATTGATTGTTCCGAGAAAGTCTCTTCATGTCCTTATAATCGCCCTTACGAGAAACGTGGACGAGACAGGCGTCCATATGCCGTCTCTAAACTAACGAGCCGTTCGCGGAAAGAACATCTGGCTAGCATGGGCCAAAGATATACTGGTATCGCTGCAACAATTATGGAAGATCGGCACCACCAATGACCTCCTTGAAATTCTCCAGGCGCTTCGCGCTTAGCCTGCTCGCCTCGCTGTCCGCCACCGTAGCGCTTGCTTTGCCCTCAACCGCCCTAGCCGCGTCGGACCCGAACCCGCCCAGCATCTCCAACGTGACGATATCCGCGACGACAGTCACGGCCGGCTCCACGCTGCATGTCGGCTATAGCATCGATGACCCTGACGGGGTACGGTCCGTCACGCCCATAGTTGAAGTCGTTGTCGAAAACGATACCGGAGACCATGGAATCAGTTCCCGTCTCGCCTTCTCGTCGACCGGCAACACGACCGCGGGCTTCGATATCTCCACCTCCCCGAGCGACCGGCCCTGCCGGTACCGGATCATCGGCCTCGGCGTGACCGATAGTCTTGGATGGGTTACCGATGTCTACGACACGACGTATGCCGAGGAGAAGGGGCTCGACTGTCCGACCTTCACCACCGACCCCCTCGAGTATGAGGTGACCGAGGGACCCGAGGACCAAAACCCGCCGACCGTGTCCTCCGTGTCGCTCTCGAGCAGGGAGGTCGCAACCGGTGCCGACTTCCACATCTCTTGGACCGTCTCCGATGCCGACGGCGTTCGCTCCGTTTCCCCCATACTGCGGCAGGGCTGGGAGAATTCGGACGACGGCTGCTCTGTTTCGTCAGCCTATTATCACGGAGGCTCGTCTATCGACGGGTTTGACCTCACATTCGACAGCAATAGGATCGGAAGGCACAGGCTGATCGGCCTTTCGGTCACCGATGGCCTAGGGTTCGAGACCGATGTGTACGAGAGTTCCTACGCCAGGGCCAACGGCATTTCGGGCGCGACTTTCTCGGTTGGCGACCCGAGCGAGCTGTGCTTCGAGGTGACCGGCAGCGCGATCGACCGGAACCCGCCCACGGTCTCGAACGTTTCCATCTCCGCGAAGAGGGTCCCCGTCGGCGGGATCCTCCGTATCTATTGCAATGTAGGCGACGCGGACGGCGTAAAGTCTGTCTCCCCGATCCTCGGCGACCCCGGCTATGTCGAGGACCCGAACTCTTTAAAGACCCGCAAAACGTTGAGCTGCAGCTACGATGCGGCAAGGGGCTATATCGAAATCGAGTTCCCCACGTCGCTCTCGATGGGCTCGTTTGAAATCCAAGCCCTCGCGGTCCTCGACAAGACGGGCCACGAGACCTTCGTCTACAGCTCCGCCTACGCCGAGCGTAACGGCAAGACCGGCGTTCAGACCTTTGATGTCGACGACGCGGGGGACGTCACCTTCGACGTGACCGCTCCGCTGTATGCCGCCACCAAGGGCGACGGGCAGGCGTATGCAAAGGACGGCGAGGCCGGTCTGACCTTCCGCTTCAGCGGTCCTCTCGATGAGTTCACGCGTCTCCTCGTGGACGGAACTGAGGTCTCCGCCGAGAACTACACCGCAACCAGGGGCAGCACGATTATCGAGCTCAGGCCGTCCTGCCTGGACACGCTCGCCGCCGGCGGACACACCGTCACGGCCGTCTGGAAGGACGGGACGGCGACCGATGCGTCCTTCACCGTGGAGGGGAAGGCCCAAGGGGAGCAGGCGGGCGGAAAGACCGACGTAGATTCACCCGGCGACAACAAAAGTGATCCTGCCACTCCTGAAAAGGACGCCGACGAGGCGGCTACAAAAAAGTCGGGACGCACGACAACCGATGAACCAAAGCTCGCTGCAACCGGCGACTCCACTTGGATGGCCAGCATCGCATTGGCCATGGCGGCCACGGCCTGCTTCACGGCAGCGAGAAGGCTTGAGCCCAAGCAGCATAGGCACGAACAGTAGCTCAAAGCGAACTCAACTGGGAAGGGCAGATGGATAGCCGTCCTTCTCTTATAATCAACCCAATCCGCTGAAATGCAATCAGTTAACGAGTTTCGCCAGACGCTCGGCCTCTACCCCGCTCTAGCAAGCCACCAGGCGATGAGATAATGCCCACGACTATCAACGTAAGCAAGGAGCGCGCTATGGCAGACAACGAGACCAAACCCTCGGCGAACGACGGCCGAGAGGAGCTCGTGGCAAAACAGCTCGCATCGACCAAAATCCACCTCGCGCTCACTCAGAAGCGGGTGGACGTCTCCGGCGCCATCAAGCTACCGCTCGAGCGAATTCCCCAACTCGGCGTGGCGTTCGCCTCGCTCCCCTCGATGTTTCGCACCGTCACCAACACGGTGAGCGTGCCCACGCTGCTCCAGGCGACTGACAAATATGGTAACCCGCTCGATCCGTCGAAACTCAACTCGTTCAAGGACGGCAGCGGTCTCACAGGGGGCTACCGCGACGCCGCCAAGGGCCTTGGGCAGGCGCGCTTCCACGTAGTCGAGGGCGACATCGCCACGAGCGTCACGCAGGTGCCTTACGATCCAACATCGCTATTCATGGCAGCCGCAATCACGCAGATAAACCAAAAGCTCGACTCCATCCAGGAGTCCGTCGACGAAATGTTCGAGTACATGCGTCAGCGCGACAAGGCCAACATGCGTGGCAACCTCAAGACGCTCGCAGACATCCTCAACGGTTACGGACTCAACTACGGCAACGCCACCTACATGGCAAACGCCCATATGAAGGTGCTCGACATCAAGCAGTCGTCCGCGCAGGACATGGAACTCTTCCGCTCGCAGGCACAGGCAGATCTGAAAAAGAAAGGGTTCATCGAGGTGCGAGACGGCTTGGGCAGACGCCTCGACAAGGTGCTCGACTACCTCAAAGACTGCCAGCTCGCCACCTACATCCACGCGTTCTCGCTGTTCCTCGAACCCATGCTCGCCCAGAACTTCGAGCCCGCAAAGCTCGCGGACGCCACTGCGAAGATCGAGGCTGATTCGATCGCGTACCGCGAGCTCTACACCGACTGCTACAACGCACTCGAAGCGGGGGCTGTCGACACCGTCGATGCGGCACTGCTGGGCGGTATCGCGTCCGCGGGCAAATTGCTCGGTCACGCCATCGCAAAGACCCCCGTGGGCGACCATACACTCATCGACGAGGCGCTCGAAGGCGCAGGAGAGAGCATCGGAAAGTTCAACGACAAGCAATCCGAGAAACTCCTCGAAAAGCTCCATCAGGCAAAGACGCCCGACGTCACGCCGTTCAAGCAGAGCGTAAAGGAGATCGACACCCTCTACAACCGCCCCGCGCAGATCGCCGTGGACGCCGAGAACGTCTACATCTTGCCTGCCAAGCAGCAGGAAGAGTAACGATACGCAACAGGCACGCGCCATGCAGACAGCTAACGCCCCTACCTTCCCGCCGCCTTCAGCTTCAGCAGCAGGTCGCCCAGCTCGGGGCACTTGCTAGAAAGGCGCGTCTGAGCTCGCTCGCCCATCCCCCACCGCTGGCGGACTTCCTGGGCGCGCGGGCTCACGCGGTAGTCCCCGTCCATCACCTGCTTGAGCAGCTTGGCGGTCACGCGCGCATCGGCAAGGGCGCTGTGGGCGTGACCCGTCGACTCGTCGAACTCGATGCCAAACCACGTCGCCGCGTCACTCAAAGAGACGCACCCGTGGCTGCCCACGTCCATGATCGAGGTGTAAAACGCCTGCAGGTCGGCCCAGTCCGTAGGAAATGCGGAAAGATCGATGTGCTTTGTCTGGCACTCGGTCAAAAGCTGTCGACGGTCCGCCCCGCTCCAGCAAACTACCTGTGCGGAGTAGCGACCGATCCAATCGCTGAGCCTTTTGATTACCATGTAGAGCGGATCGGCCATCGCAGTGTCCACGGCCGATATCCCCGTAAGCTCGCGGACGGAAAACGCAACGCCTTCGGTAAATTCCGTCTGCACAAACTGCGAGAACTCGCCCATAACGCTGCCGTGGTAATCGAGCTTGACGGCGCCGACCTCGATAATCTCATTGCGCAGCCCACGTCGCTGGCGCTGCTTTGGCACCGGCGCAAACTCAAAGTCCAGCACAATCTGGCGCGCAAAGTTCGTCGTATCGATAGCCGAGATACACGGCGTCTTTTCAGCTGACACGGTTAGGGCCTTTCTCCGTCAACTGCCGTTTGCTACATAGGCGGCTACATTGCCGTAAGGATAGAAACCCGTGCGGACATGAAATCGCACAGCACGGCTTTCCGGCATCCTTGCGTAAAGCCACACTTTGAGAGAATCACGTCGCTGTTATTATCGAACATATATTCGTATTTATGGCTGCAGTTTGATAGACTGGTTATTGTTGACGGCAGTTCCATGTGCCGGGCAGCGCCCTCCATGCGACGGGAGGTGATGCCCATGACCGATCTGACTGATTTTGTGAAGCTCCTGACCGCTTTGGTCTCGCTCCTCACGGCGCTTATCGGACTTTCCGAGGCACTTAAGCAGCGTACGAAGCAAAAGAAGAGGGGTCGACGCCGTTAAGGCATTGACCCCTTGAACTAAGTAACGGCGCTGCCCAGCTATCACCCTTGGGCTGCCGTCGACTTTATTCTACCCACGGTTGCCAGGTTTAACAAATGAATTTTCAGTAATGAAGCCTCGGAGCTCGCTCGCTCAACCACCTGGCCATCGGATTAGCCGGATTCTGGGACACGCCTTCCGTCCCAGGCCTCTACCGGAAAATGCGTCCCACCCTGAAGCTCGATTCCGGGACACGGTTTCCGTTTGAAGCCCCGATGGGAAAGCGTGTCCCGTTCCGAGAGCTCATTCCGGGATGCAGTTTCCGCTAGAGATGCCACCGGGAAAGCATATCCCGTTTTGGAGCCAAATTCCGGGTCGCAGTCTCCGCCTGAGGGCCGATCCGGAAACGGCATCCCATTCTGAAGCCGAAATCTGGAACGCACTTTCCGCCAAAGGTCGCAAAAGGAAAGCGCATCCCATTCCCAGCATCAAATCAGGACGCGCTTCATTATCCCCGCTCACACATCTCGGCAAACGAGATCAGCTTGACGTCTCCCCTACTCTCTGCGGCATCTCGACATCCCTGCGTAAAGCCGCTTTTTGAGAAAAGTGCATAGCTTTTTCGTTGCCGCCTAAAGAGCTCGCTTCGGTGCACGAGCTTTTGCAGCACGTCTTCGCCCACCGGTTCATTGCGCCATTTGCACTCCGCAAACAGCGCAGTGCCCTCGCCATCGTCAACAATTAAGTCGATTTCTTCCTGCGTATGCGTGCGATTATCCGTCCCCCACCAGCGCCCAACGCTTGCCGGAACCACATCGAGCTGGCCCGCGCGTGCGAGTTCGTACACGTATTGCCTGCATATAAGCTCAAAGACCGTGCCCATGTAATCCGATACGTGCGGCTCAATGCGCTCATACGCCATCTCGGCCATATCGTTTTGAATCAGCCCGATGTTCTGCGGAACAAACTTGTACCAGAACCTAAACATCTGGTCGCTCAGCAGATACACGGCTCGCTTATTGCTCGTCTCGTTTAGGGGCAGCTCGCGCTCGACAATCCCAAGCGACGCCAGCTTATCCACATAGCTCTTTACGTTGCTCGCAGGGATTCCCGTAGAGCTCGCAATCTCCGAGATCTTCGAGCGCCCCTGAGCAATTGCTTGCACGATCGCATCATATTGCTCGGGATTGCGGCACTCTTGCAATAGCAGGTTACTCGGCTCCTCAAAGAGATAGCCCGTAGGAGTAAGAAAAAGACGTTTGATGTTGTCCTTGAGCGGTGCGGCAGGATCGACTTTCTCGATATATGCAGGAATGCCGCCCGTCATGCCATAGCAAACCGCAGCGTCTTCGCGACCCATGCTATGCCACAGGCCGAGGGTCGTCGTAAAATCGAGCGGCATGATCTTAAACTGGGCCGTACGCCTACCGTATAGTGGACTCTCGTAGCCCAACACCTGTTCCTCCATAAACGAAAGAGACGAGCCGCATAGGATCAGCATTAGCCTGGTCTCTTTGTATAAGTGGTCGATCTTGTCTTGCAGCAACGAGCTGATTTCGGGATTCGATTGGGCGAGATAGGGATACTCGTCAATCACGACAACCAAACGTTCCGTGCGAGCCATGGTGGCCAATGCATCGAACGCTTCGTCAAAACTACGAAACGACACGCCTGCAGCACCAACCGAGCCTGCAAGTATCGCCTGGCTAAAGCCGTGCAGGTTTGCCTCCGCATTGGTACGACGAGCTTGAAAGTAAATAGCCTTCTTGCCTTGGATGAACTCTGTGATAAGGCGCGTTTTACCCACACGACGGCGGCCGTAAATCACAGGCATTTCAAAGGAGCCCGTGCCATACAGTCGATTGAGCTCGGACATTTCCACTGTTCTTCCGATAAACATAGGGCCATCCTTCCTTTACGTTATAGCTAGCTATATTATACCTTCCTATAATATAGCTAGCTATAACGTAATTCGACAAGCGGCGCACACGAAAGGGGCGGTACACCACCGCACGTGGACCGTTCCGGAAAATGCATCCCGTTCTGGAGCCAAAAACTGGGCCGTAGTTTCCGCCAAGCATCCCATCCGGAAAGCGTGTCCCGTTCTGAGTGGCAATTCCGGGACACAGTTTCCGCATGCGGCCCGTTGGGAAAGTTCATCCCGCTCTGAAGGCTCGTTCCGGGATGCAATTTCCGTTTGAGGCCCGATCTGGAAACGGCATCCCACTCTGAGGCCGAAATCTGGGATGTAGTTTCCGCTTGAAGGGCGATCCGGAAAGCGCGTCCCATTCCGAGTGGCAATTCCGGGACACAGTTTCCGCAGATACAAGGCGACAGTCCGCCGCCTTTATCACATGCCTTCAAATATGCGATCCAGGAACACAAAACAGCAGATAGAATGCTCTTTTTCAAAAAGTACACGTCCCGAAACTTACCAAGACTTCATATCCAGTTACCGTTCACGGTCGCCGATTACCGCCCACCGATTCAAACAAGAAATATGTCGCCAAAAGCAGGTCATCTACCTGCATGGTTAGATTTTGGTCAGCTTTTGGTCAGCTGAGCGGCAAGTTCCAGCTGATACGTTTTTGCTACCCAAAAGGAGGCGGTAGCTCATGACCCATTGCAATGACCAGCTCATCGACCAACTGCTCACTCAAGCCGAACAAGAAGGGCGCTGCCTGATTCCCCCGAGCACGGCGATCCGAAAAGCGCTCCTTCGGCGCGCCGGCGGCACGGTTGTCTCGCCCATGCCGGGGTTGTTTGCGCGAAAAACGCGCTGGGATGAACTCAACCGAGCGCAACGCCATTGCGAGATTATCCGCGCCCTTGCGATCATCCATCCCGATTGGACGTTCTGCTCGTTTTCGGCCGCCTGTCTGCTGGGGCTCGAGGTCTCGTGGCGACACCTGAACGTCGTGCATGTTTGCAGCTCGACAAAGCCGTCGGCTCGTCCGGGCGCACATATTCAGCGACACCAGATTGAGCCGGCCGGAGCAATACGCAGAGCCGGCATATCGGTAACGCCGCCCATCCAAACGGCCACAGATTGCCTGCTGCAAACTGGTTTTGCCGACGGCATGCCCATTGCCGATTCGGCGATCTCAAAGCTCGGCCTTGCGCCGGAACAGCTGATGGAGGCCGTTGAGCAACGAGCGACTGCCCGCAATGGTCGCGCGATTCGCACCGCCCTCACAACACTTCGATATGCCGACGCCCGCGCCGAGAGCGGCGGGGAATCGGTCGCCCGAGCCATCATGATCGAGACGGGCTTTGCGCCCGACTGGCTTCAATACGAGCTGACGGACCCCTTCGATTCGGCCAAGCCCATACGAACGGACTTTGCCTGGGAGCGCCAGGCGCGGGAACTCACGCTGGGCGAGCTCGACGGGCTCATCAAATATACCGACCAGACTATGCTGGCCGGACGCACCACCGCCGAGGCGCTCGTTGCCGAACGACAGCGCGAGGCGCATCTATCGCTCTACGGTCACCCTCTGTTGCGCTTTACCATCAGCGAGGTCCGCTCGGCAGGAGTGCTCGCCAAAAAGCTGCAGACGGCAGGCATCCGGCAGACTGCGCTGCCGACATGGCTCAACGAGGTGGACCTGTAGGAGCTGTTGAGCTTATGCCCGCCTGCCCATCAAACTGGGGCACACTTTCCAGTTGGCGGCACCGCGGAAACCATATCTCAGATTGAGTGCTCAGAATGGGATGCGCCTTCCATATGGCATACCTAGCGGAAACCGTGTCCCGGAATCAAGGCCCAGAACGGGACACGCTTTCCGGCTGAAGCGCCCAGCGGAAACTGCATCCCGGAATAGACGCTCAAACTGGGACGCAATTTCCGCTGAGGTTCCATCCGGAAACTGTGTCCCACTCCGAGCGTCAATTCTGGGATGAACTTTCCGCCAGAGGGTTCAGCCGGAAACGGCATCTCACTCTGAAGCGAAATTCTGGGACGCAGTTTTCCGGTTGAGGGCTGTTCCGGAAAGTGCGTCCCATTCCAGGCGCGGATTCCGGGATGCACTTTCCGTTTGAAGCTCCAACCGGAAAGTGCATCCCACTCTGGAGCCAAATTCCGGGACACGCTTTCCGCTAGAGGCTCAAAAGGAAAGCGCATCCCATTCTGAGCGCCAAATCCGGGACGCAGTTTCCGTATGCGGAGGCGCTCCAAACAAAAGGCCCCGGCTCGCGATGGAGCCGGGGCCAAAGGCGCAGCATATGCAGTTGATGTTGAGCGCGAACAGCTCGTCAGCAATGGCTGTCCGCGCCCTACCCTACCCGCGGTTGCGGACGCGGCTGTAGGGCGTATCCACCATGGGCAGATTTGGACGCAGCTTGCCGTCAAACGTGCGGTAGGCGTTCTGTACGGCGGGCGCCGTGGGGATCGTTGCGATCTCGCCGATGCCCTTGCCGCCGTACGCCACAGGCAGCAGCTCGTCCTTCTCCACGTAAATGGCGTGAATATCCGGAATCTCGGGCGCACGGAACAACCCGAGCGTACCGTACCTTGCCTGGGGTACGCAGTCCTTGAGCGGCCAGTCCTCGGTAAGCGCATAGCCCATACCCATGAGCACGCCGCCTTCAATCTGACCCTGGATGGAGATGGGGTTGACCACCTTGCCGGAATCGTGCGCGGCATAGACCTCGCTCACGCGGCCGTCATCATCCAAAATGACCACATGCGTGGCAAAGCCGTAGCAGATGTGGCTCTTGGGGTTGGGAACGTCAGCGCCCAGCTTGTCGGTCGGCTCCAGGTACACGTAGCCAAACTCGCATCCCTCGAGCGCCTTGATGGCGGCCGCGGGATCCTGAGGATGCATACCCTGGCCGGCGACGAGCTCCTGCGTGCGCAGCTGATAGGCGCGACCGTCGTCGTACTCAATCTTGACGCCGTCACCATGGGCGCTCACCGGGGCGGCAGGCGCAGGCTTGCCGGCCTCGATGCCGACCATGGCATCGCGCAGCAGGAAGGCGGCACCGCGCACGGCCTCGCCGGTCACGACCGTCTGACGCGAGCCAGACGTGGTGCCGGAGTCGGGAGCGTTCTCGGTGGAGCACTCGCCGTTGGCAATGCAGCGAAGCGGCAGACCGCATGCCTCGGCAACGTCCTGCAAAAAGACGGTGTTGCAGCCCTGGCCGATGTCGGACGTGGCGGCATAGACCACGGCCACGCCGTCCTCGATGCGAATCTTGCAGCGGCCGGCATCGGGCAGGCCCACGCCCACGCCGGCGTTCTTCATGGCGCAGGCAATGCCGGCGTGTCCGGGATGCGCATAGTAGGCATCCTTGACCTCGAGCAGCGTCTCCTTCAGCGCCGTGGAGCAATCGGCAATTTGGCCGTTGGGCAAAACCTCGCCCGGCTCGATAGCGTTTCGGTAACGAATCTCCCACGGATCCAGGCCGACCTTCTCTGCCAGCAGGTCGATCAGGCTCTCGAGCGCAAACTCGGACTGGCAAACGCCAAAGCCGCGGTACGCGCCGGCGGGCGGGTTGTTGGTGTAGTAGCCAAAGCCGCGAATGTCGGTGTTCTGGTACTTGTAGGGGCCGACGGCATGCGTGCAGGCACGCTCGAGCACCGGGCCGCACAGCGACGCGTAGGCGCCGGTGTCAAAGTTGATCTCGCAGTCCAGACCGGTAAAGTTGCCCTCGGCGTCGCAGCCCAGCGTAAAGGTGCCGTCCATGGCGTGGCGCTTGGGATGGAACGCGAGCGACTCGGCGCGCGTGAGTTTGCACTTCACGGGACGCTGGAACTTATATGCGGCGAGCGCGGCCAGGTGCTGGATGGACACGTCCTCCTTGCCGCCAAAGCCGCCGCCCACAAGCATGGTCTCGACGACCACGCGCTCGGGCTCGTTGTCCCAGCCAAACATGTGGGCACACTCTTTGCGCGTGTCGTAGGCACCCTGGTCGGTCGACTGCACCTTGACGCCGTTCTTGTACGGGAAGGCGACGGCGCACTCGGGCTCCAAGAAGGCATGCTCGGTAAAGGGCGTGGTGAAGCGCTGCGTCACGGTAAACGCGCTTTCTGCCAGCGCCTTGGCGGCGTCGCCGCGCGTCACGTGACGGCTCTGGCACACGTTGTCCTTGAGCTCCACCGTGTTGCCAAAGGCAAAGAAGCTGTCGTGCAGGCGCGGGGCGTCGGCAGCCTTGGCCTCGACAATGTTGCGCACGGGCTCCAGCGGCTCGTAGTCAATCTTTACGAGCTTCTTGGCCTTCTCGAGCGTCGCCTCGTCCTCGGCAACCACCAGCACGATGGCGTCACCCACGCAGCGGGTGATATCGCCCTGGGCGATCATGACGTCCCAGTCTTGGATAAGGTGGCCGACCTGGTTGACCGGCACGTCCTCGGCGCGCAGGATGCCCACCACACCGGGCAGGGCCTCGGCCTTGGAGGTGTCGATGGAGAGCACGCGGGCGCGCGGATACTTGGAGCGCACGGCGCTGGCATAGGTCAGGCCCGGCTGATCGAGCTCGTCGATGTCGTCGGGATACTTGCCCTCGCCGAGCACCTTCTTGCGCACGTCGATACGGAAGGCGCGCTTGCCCACGCCGTAGTCATCGCCGCGCTCCAGGTCCTCATCGATCTGCTTTTCGCCGCGGAGCACCGCAGCGGCCAGCGAGATGCCCTCGATAATCTTTTTGTAGCCGGTGCAGCGGCAGACGTTACCGCGAATGGCGTACTTAATCTGCTCCTCGGTGGGCTCGGGGTCCTCGGCGATGAGCGCTGCGCCCGCCATGACCATGCCGGGAATGCAAAAACCGCACTGCACGGCGCCCACGGCGCCAAAGGCGTACACAAAGGCCTCGCGCACGTCCTCGGGCAGGCCCTCGACGGTTACGATGTTGCGACCGGCAGCAAGAGCAGTGGTCAGCACGCACGCCTTGACGGCCG
Source organism: uncultured Collinsella sp. (assembly GCA_902464965.1). Taxonomy (GTDB): domain Bacteria; phylum Actinomycetota; class Coriobacteriia; order Coriobacteriales; family Coriobacteriaceae; genus Collinsella. Next base: position 39,014 of record CABQLI010000004.1, on the reverse strand, counting down.
CACCGTCCACATGGATGGTGCAGGTACCGCAAGCACCTTCGGAGCAGCCGTCCTTGGCGGAATGGATATGCAGGTCGTCGCGCAGGTAGCGCAGCAGCGGTTTATTCTCCGTCGTCGTGCGCTCGACGCCGTTAACGGTAAAAGTGAATTCCTGTGCCATGGTGATTCCCTTCTACACGCCGGCGGCGATGCCGGTGCGGTCGTGGATGGCGCCATGCGGGCAGACGACGGCGCACATGCCGCACGACAGGCAGTCCATGCCGTCGATATGGGCGCAGTTGTCCTCGATGCGGATAGCGCCGGCAGGGCACTTTTTAGCGCACATGCCGCAACCGATGCAGCTCGTGTCGCAGATCTTGCGAGCGATGGCGCCCTTATCTGTGTTGTTGCAGCGCACCAGAATGTTCTGGTAGCCGGGAACGAAGGCAATCACGCGCTGCGGGCACGCCATACCGCACAGGCCACAGCCCGTGCACTTGGAGCGATCCACGCGGGCGATGCCATCGACCAGCGCAATGGCGCCGTGGGGGCAGGCCGTGACGCAGGCGCCACAGCCAATGCAGCCTTCGCTGCAGCGGGCGTCGCCGCCTGCGGAAGCGCAACCACTTCCGCAGGCAACGTAGGCCACGTTATGTTGAATGGATTTGGCCATAAGAGACTCGCCTATTTCTTAAGAAGGTACGAATAGTTGTCGCGCACGGCCCTGATGGTCAGGCGGACGGCCTCGGGAAGACCGGTGTTGACGGCATCGACCGAGACGGTGCGGACCGTGCCGGCGACGCGGACCTTAAAGTGGTCCTCGTCCACGGCCAGGAAGCCCTCGTTCTCGGAGTTCTCCATGTCCTGCTCGCTCCAGAACAGGGTGAGCTTGTCCTTGTAGGGACGACCCTCCTGGTAGGGGCAGAACACGGCGCAGTTACCGCACTCGTTGCACATGCCGTCGACATGGACGACCTGATGCTTGGCCAGGCCCGGCACCTTAATTGCCACGTTGGCGCGGTTGGGGCACACGTCGCAGCAGACCTCGCACACCGAGCCGCAGCCCAGGCAGCGGGTCTTGGTGCAGTTGCGCTTGTCGCGGCACAGCGACCCCTTGCGCTCGTAGCAGGTGTCCTCGCGGCCGGCCTGCTCGTTGCAGTCGGCGTACTTGTTAAAGTCCACGCCGGCGATGGCACGGGCGACCTCCGCGGCGTCGGCGATAGCCTCGACCACGGTGGCAGGACCGCGACGGCAGTCGCCCGCAGCCCAGACGCCCTCAACGCCGGTGGAGGTGGCGGCAAGACGGCCGCGACGGTCGTGCTCGACGCCCGCGGCATCGTAAAGGCTGGCATCGATGCCCTCGCCCACGGCGCAGATCACCGTGGTGGCGGAAAGCTCGACGGTCTCGCCCGTGGCGACGGGACTGCGACGGCCGCTTGCATCCGGCTCGCCGAGCTCCATAACGTCGCAGGTCAGCACGGAGCCGTTGAGCGCCTTGGGCGCCAGCAGCTCGCAGAACTCAACGCCGTCGGCAAGAGCAAGATCGAGCTCTTCCTCGTCGGCGGGCATCTGCTTCTTGGTGCGGCGATACACCAGGCGCACGTTCTTCACGCCGGCCAGGCGCTTGGCCACGCGGGCCGCGTCCATGGCGGTGTTGCCGGCGCCAATGACCACGACGTCCTCGCCCAGTTCGAGTTTCTCGCCCTTCTTGGCGGCCTCGAGGAACTCCAGCACATCGAGCTCGGCACCCTCGCCCAAGCCCGCAGAGCCGGGCATCCAGGCACCGGTGGCCACGACCACGTCAGTAAAGCCTTGAGCCTTGAGTTCGTCGATGGAATCAACGCGAGCGTTGAGCTGCACCTTGGCGCCAAAGGCCAGGCAGAGCTCGGCATCGTGGGAGATATCGTCGCTGGCGATACGGAACTCGGGGATCACGTGACGGACCACGCCGCCGAGAGAGTCGCGGGCCTCGAAGATGGTGACGGGCACGCCGGCACGCGTCAGGCCGGCCGGGCCGCCGCCGATAACGGCAACGTTGCGCTCGCCGTCGTTTGCGATGGCCTGGGCGCGCAGCTTGGGCAGCACGGCGGTCATGGCCTCGCGGGCGGCCTTGAGCTTGCTGGCGCGAATCTGGGCGCCCTCGGGCTCGTAGAACGCACGCTCGCAGGCACGGCCGCAGGGATGCGGACAGATGGTGCCGGTAATGAACGGCAGGGCGTTGCGCTCGATGATAATGTTGAGCGCGTCCTCGTAGCGACCCTCGTCAACAGCCGCCAGGTAGGCGGGAATATCCTGCTGGATGGGGCAGCTCGTGCGGCACGGCGTGGTAAAGCAGTCGGAAAGCGGGCTCTTACCGGCGACCTTGCGATCGGGCAGCGGGCGCAGCGGCTTCTTATAGAGCGGGTTGGTAAGCGAATCGACCTGGATCGCGGTCACGGCGTCGAGAGAGACACCCTCAAACGGCTTGCCGTCCAGATCGGTAAACTCGCCGGCCATCTGGCTAAAGCGCTCGTAGCCACCAGGCTTGAGCACGTCGGTCGCCAGGGTGACGGGCCAAATGCCGGCATCGTACAGGGCGCGGATGTTGTAGACCGTAGCACCGCCGGAGTAGCTGATGCGCAGCTTGCCATCGAACTGCTCGGTAATGCGGCGGGCGGCCTCGATGGTCAGCGAGAACAGCGAACGGCCCGACATGTACATCTCGGTGGAGGGCAGCTCGTTCCTCGTCACATCGACGGGGAAGGTGTTGGTGAGCTTGACGCCAAACTCCAAACCGCGCTCGGCGCACAGGGCAATCAGGCGCTCGAACATGGGCACGGCATCGGCCCACTGCAGGTCCTCGCGGAAGTGCGTGTCATCGAAGACGATGTAGTCAAAGCCCAGCTCGTTGAGGCGCTGGCGGGCAAACTCATAGCCCAGCAGCGTGGGGTTGCACTTGATGTAGGTGTTGAGGCCCTTCTCGGTGATGAGGTAGGTCGCGATGCGCTCGATCTCGGCGGGCGGGCAGCCGTGCAGCGTGGACTCGGTAATGGAGTTGGAGACGCGCGCCGGGATGGACTCGACAAACGCAGCATCGACATGCTCAAACTTGTCCAGGTTAGCGAGCGCCCACGTGCGGCACTCGTTCCAAACCTCGGAGCCGCTGGCGTCCTTCATGCCCTCAATGTACGCATCGACCTTGGGGCTCTTAATGCCCTCCAGGTCATAGCCCACCGACATGTTAAAGACAAAGCCGTCCGGGCTGCCCAGGCCGTACTCGCGAGCGATCAGGTGGCAGGCGAACCATGCCTTCACGTACTCGGCAAAGGCCTGCGGAACCTCGAGCTCGGTCGACCACTCGCAGTTGTAGCACTCGTCCTGCGCCACAATGCAGGGCTTGTTAACGCACTTGGAGAGCTCCTCGCCGTCCATAACCTGAACGGTCTTAAGCTCAAAGAAGCGGGAACCAGCCACATAAGAGGCCACGATGTTCTGGGCCAGCTGCGTGTTGGGACCGGCGGCCGGGCCAAACGGAGTCTCGATGCGCTCGTCAAAAATGGGAAGCGCACCCTCCTGGTTGGTCGTGACCATCTTGCGCACGCCAAAGACGGCGCCCTGAGTCTTGTGCTCCTCGATGATCCAGTTCATCAGCTGCGAAAACGGGATCGGCCTCATGATGTCGCTCATAATGAGCTCCTCTCTGTAACGCCCGGCGAGACCGCGCGGCGGGCGCAAATACGGTGTAGCGCTAGCACAGCGCCGGCGACCCCGCGGAGGCCGCCTATACGCGCGTCGGATGCGGCGAAACATCCGACGCGCGTGAATCTACTTGTAATTAGTAGGCGCGATCGTTGAGCGTGCTCCAGAGCTTCTTGGACTCAGCCATGGTCCACGCGTTGATCTTGTCCTCATCAATCCCAACGAACTCGCGATCCTTGTACAGGACGCGGCCGTTGATGATGGTGGTGCGGCAGTTTTTGCCCATCATGCCAAAGAGCATGTGGCCGTCGATGTTCTCCTCGCTCAGCGGCGTAAAGGGCTTGTAGTCCATGACGATGACGTCGGCGGCAGCGCCGGCCTCGAGCACACCGAGCTTGCGATCGAAGTACTTGCTCGCCATCTTGGCGTTGTTCTCGAACAGCATGGTCATGGCCTCGCACCAGCCCACGTTGGGCATGGCGGCGTTGTGGCGCTGAATGATCAGGAAGACCTTAAGGCTCTCGAGCATATCGTGGGTGTAGGCGTCGGTACCCATGCACACAGGAATGCCGCGGCGGAAGAATTCGAGCACGGGGGCGCAGCCCACGGCGTTGCCCATATTGGATTCGGGGTTGTTGACGAGCCAGGTGCCGGACTCCTTGACGATATCCATCTCGGCAGGCGTCACGTGGATGCAGTGGCCCAGCATGGTGTCGGGACCCAGCAGGTTGTGCTGCAGCAGGCGCTCGACGGGGCTGATGCCACCGCGGTTGAGGCGGGAATCCCACACGTCGTTCATGCCCTCGCACACATGGATGTGGAAGCCGGTCAGGCCGTTGTTGGCCTCAGCCATCTTGTCCATGGTCTCGTCCGACAGCGTAAAGGTGGCGTGACCGCCAAACATGGCGGCGATCATGTGGTTATCGTTATCGTGACGCTCCTTGGCGGCCCACTGGGCAAACTCGGCGTTCTCGGCAATGGCCTGGTCGCATTTTTCCTGGCCGCGGCGATCAGAGACCTCGTAGCACAGGCACGAACGCATGCCCAGCTCCTGAGCTGCGTCCTTAATGGTGAAGAGGCTTCCCGGGATCTCGCAGAAGCTCGCATGGTGATCGAAGATCGTGGTGACGCCATCGCGGATGGAGTCAAGAATCGTGGCATAGGCGCTGGCCTTGGTGCCGTCGAGCGTCAGGTTGTCATCGATCTTCCACCACTGCTGCTCAAGATTCTCCAGGAAGTTGGTGGGGTTGCAGCCCTTAATGGCAAGGCCGCGGGCCAGACCCGAGTAGATGTGGGTGTGGCAGTTGATAAGTCCGGGCATGATGAGGTTGCCCTGGGCGTCGACGTACTCGGCATCCGGGTACTTGGCCTTGAGCTCGCACTCGGGACCTACTTCGACGATCGTATCTCCGTCAATGGCGATCGCACCGTTTGGAATGAACGGGGTCTGAGCGTTGCGAGTAAAGACGGAACCGTTAGCGACCAGAAGCATGGATGCTCCCTTCAACATCAGGGGCGGGGTTTGACACCTCTGACATGGCGGAGTGCGAAGCGCCGGCCTACACCGGAAACGGGCCCTCTCCCGTCAACGCTTCACCAAAGGGACAAACCCTTTGAAGTGCGGCTTGGCGCCGCATGACGTCGGCGGACGAGGCGATGCGTCCGCCGACGAATAGCACCGAATTGGTTACTTCTTGCTCTCGGGCAAGACCAGATCCACGGCAGCGTCCTTGGCAGCATCGATGTGCTGAGCCACGACCGGCGTCTGCGGAAGGATCAGGTTAAGGACAATGGCCATGATGGCGGTGGGGGTTACGGCATTGGAGCCGATGACGGTGGACACCCAGGCGGGCATACCCTCGCCGGCAAGGCAACCGCTGGCCATCCAGATACCCAGGCCAAAGACGACGGAGGTACCGACGATGGTGGTAGTGCGCTGCGTGAGGCCCTCGCGGGTGAACATGCGCACGCCGTTCATGGTGATGGTGCCAAAGACGCCGACGGTCGCGCCGCCGATGACGGGCTGCGGGATAGCGGAAAGGACGGCAGAAAGCTGCGGGAACAGGCCGGCGATGGCAAAGACGGCCGCAATGATCACAAAGACCCACTTGTTGACGACCTTGTTGGAGCAGATGATGCCCACATTCTGGCCAAGGGCGCTGGTGGGAAGACCGCCCAGCAGGCCGCCGACCATAGAGGTGAGGCCCTGGGACACGATAGCGCCGGAGAGCTCGCGCTCGGTGGGCATACGGTCGATGGAGCCCAGGCAGGCGGCGGAGACGTCACCGATAACCTGAATAGCAACCATGGGGAACACGACGGCGAGGGTAATGCAGACCTCGGGATCAAACTCGAGCGCGTAGGGCATGAGCTTGGGAAGGGCGAAGACCTGAGCGGTGGCGACGCTGGAGAAGTCGATCATGCCAAAGGGGATGGAGACGATCATGCCAACGATCATGCCAAAGAACACGGATCCCAGCTTGAGCGTGCCCTTGCCAAAGTTGGCGAGCGCAAAGACCACGGCGAAGGTGATAAGAGCGACGCACCAGGCCTGCGGAGTGCCCCACAGCGGCGTACCCATACCGCCGGCCATATACTTGACGGCCGTGGGATACAGCGAAACGCCGATGGAGAAGATGACCGTACCGGTCACGACGGGCGGGAACAGCCACTTGATCTTGCTGTAGGCCAGACCAAAGAGGACCGCGACGGCGCCGCCGACGATCTCGCCGCCCAGCAGCGCACCAAAGCTAAAGCCCGAGGCACCCATGGCCTGCAGGGCCGGCAGGAACGCGAACGAAACGCCCATGACGATGGGCAGGCCGCCGCCGATGCGACGGAAGGGAGCGAAGGCCTGAAGGGCCGTGTCGATTGCCGAAAGAATGAGCGCAACCTGGATGATGTCGGTGCTCTGCTGGCTATTAAAGCCGTAGACGCCGGCCATGATGACCGCCGGGGTAATGATGCCGGCAAACGATGCCAGTACGTGCTGAAGGGCACACGGGATCATTTCCTTAACGGGCGGCATGCCTTCGCGAGTGAACAGGGCTTCAGTGCCGTTCGTAACCGTCTCCTGGGTCATTTGACCACCAATCCTCGAAGTAGTTGTTTTCGCATCTAACGCTCTATTGTGACGCAGTGCGGGGTTGAGGTTGTGCCTTCATTGCATATCGTATTAAAGATGATTCTCATTCTCAATAATAATTTTTTGTTATCAGACTATTCTTCAGCTGAAATTACGCATTTCCGCAGGTCAGGAAAGTGTCTGGTCAAAATAACATCTAACTTTTCTTTTGGTCAACCGTTTACCGCTAAATTCCTACCGTTCGTCTGCATTACGCAATGTACCTGCGGATATACGAGATGGTGGGCAGCGTGTTACCATGAGAAAAAATTGTTATGAACATTTCCGATTTCACCCAAAGGAGTTGCCCGTGAACGAGACCGTACGCCGCTTTTTGCCGATGGTCGATTTTCTGGAGCAGGTACTCGGCAAGAACAGCGAAATCGTGCTGCACGATTTCTCGGATCCCGACCACGCCATCGTCGATATTCGCAACGGCATCGTGAGCGGCCGTAAGGTCGGCGGTCCTGCCACCGATCTGGCGCTCAAGATCATGCACGACCCCAAGTATTGCGACCTGCCGTTTATTACGGGCTACGAGGGGCGCGGTGCCGGCGGCAAGACGTTGGAGTCAGCGACGTACTTTATCCGCGAGAATGACGAGATCGTCGGTATGCTCTGCGTCAACACCGACCTCTCGACTGTGCGCTCCATCAACGCCATGGCGCAGCAGCTCATGGCGTGCTTCGACGCGGCGCCGACGCGCACGGAGCCCGCCCCTATCGAGGTCGAAAGCCTTTCGGAGTCCACACAGGAGCTCATCGACCGCAGCATTGCCGAGTTGCTGAGCGCGCGCGGGCTGGATGTAGCGTCGCTTGGTCAGAGCGACCGCGTGGACGTCATTCGCCACCTCAACGGTAACGGGGTGTTCATGCTCAAGGGCGCCGTGGCCTGCGCCGCCACCGCGCTGGGCATCTCGGAGCCCAGCGTCTACCGCTACCTGCAAAAAGTTCGCAAGGAAGGCTAACGAGCAAAATGGAGCGCGGCTCCACAAGCGATCCGTCACTTGACAAAAGACCCTGCAGTTCACACGCTGCAGGGTCTTTTTGCATGCCATGTTTAGTTGTGGTCAACGCCTTAGAGAGCGGCGACGACCTCGATCTCGACCAGACCGCCGGCCGGAAGGGCGGCAACCTGGAAAGCGCTGCGCGCGGGGAACGGAGCCTCGAACTTGGAGGCGTATATCTCGTTCACGGCAGCGAAGTCGGCAATGTCGGCCAGGTAGACCGTGGTCTTGACGACATCGGCAAAGGTGGCGCCGGCGGCAGTCAGCAGGGCCTCGACGTTAGTAAGGGACTGCTTAGCCTGGGCCTCAACGCCCTCGGGCATCTTGCCAGTTGCGGGGTCGATGCCCAGCTGGCCGGACAGGAACACCATGTTGCCGGTCTGGATGCCGGGGGAATACGGTCCGATGGCTGCGGGTGCGTTATCGGAAGACACGACGGTCTTGCTCATGTTTATCTCCTTACGATCAGTTGAGAAAGCGTGAGCGCGGCGTTCACACCGGGAGGCACAGTTCGGTCTGAACACCGCGCTTGATTGGGATAGTACTCAAGGTTTCCGCGCGATGCAAGATTATTATCACGCTGCGAGAATATTTTATCGCCCAACGGCGCCCGTTGGCAGCTGAACGGTTCTCCACGGGGTCAGCCAGCCCAAGCTGCTGAAGACTTTATCCCGCTTGGAGCACGGGCATCGCCTGCCGCAACGGCGCCACTATACTTTTGATTATCTGAGCATTTTGAAAGGCAGGATATGACCGCAACCGCCAGTCGAACCACCAACCGCAGACCCGAGCTCTTGGCCCCCGCCGGAGGCCCGGAGCCCTTTGCCGCCGCGCTCGCTGCCGGGGCAGACGCCATCTACTGCGGCATGGGCAGCTTCAACGCCCGCCGCAAGGCAACCAACTTTACCGACGAGGCCTTTGAGCAAGCCTGCCGCGCCGCGCATCTAGCCGGGTCGCGCGTCTACGTCACGGTAAACATCGTCATCAAGCAGTCCGAGATGAGCGATGCACTGCAACTCGTCCATCGCTGCTCCACGCTGGGCGCCGACGCCTTCATCATCCAGGACTGGGGCCTGTTCTTTGAGGTCAAGCGCACCATGCCCGGCATCGAGACGCACATCTCGACCCAGGCGAACATCCACGACGACCGCGGAACCCTTTGGTGCCGCGAGCAGGGCGCCGACCGCGTGACTCTCTCGCGCGAGCTCTCCATCGACGAGATCGCCTCCATCCACGACGCCGCGCCCGATGTGGACCTTGAGGTCTTTAGCCACGGTGCCATCTGCTTTTGCTACTCGGGTCTGTGCCTGCTGTCGAGCTTTGCCATGGCGGGCCGCTCGGCCAACCGCGGCATGTGCGCTCAGCCCTGTCGTCTGCCTTACGAGCTGATCGACGAGAACGGCCGCTCGCTCTCCCCTGCCGGCCGCGAGCGCGCGCTATGCCCGCGTGACACCAACACCTCACAGCTTGTTCGCCGTCTGTATGACGCCGGCGCCGCGTCGCTCAAGCTCGAGGGCCGCATGAAGGCCCCCGATTACGTGTACTCCATCGTCGACGTGTATCGTCATCAGATTGATGACATGCTGGCCGATGTTTCGACCTCCAAGGATGAAGAGGCAGCCCGTCAGCGCCAGCTCAAGCGCTGCTTTAACCGCGACTTTACGCACGCCTATCAGGACGGTACCTCGGGCGACGAGATGATGAGCTACGAGCGCTCCAACAACCGCGGCCAGATCGTGGGCACGGTGCTGGGCAGCCGTCTGGCCAACCGCGATGTGCGCGGGCTCAAGCCCGACGACCGCCGTCGCCGCGCTGCCATCGCCCGCATTGAGTTGTTTGAGCCCGTTGGCAAGGGCGACCTGCTGGAGCTTCGCCATGACGATGAGTTCGACCAGTTCCTGACCACCATCGCCGCCGATGATGCCGCCGCGGGCGACATCATCGAGTGCCGCGTGCCCCGCAGCATGCCCGAGGGCTGCCGCGTGCGCGTGATTCGAAGTCAGCGCGCCATTGACGCCGCCGGCGCCGCGCTCAAGCGCGATGTGCTGCGCCGCCGCGCCGTGGATGTTACCGTCGTAGCGCGTCTGGGCGAGCCGTTTACCGTTACGCTCACCTGCTGCGACGATCCTTCGCTTACGGCCACGGCCACGGGCTTTACCGTCGAGGCTGCCAAGACCCGCGCCGTCGAGGCATCCGATCTGGTTGAGCACGTCGGGCGCATGGGCTCCTCTCCCTTTGAGGCCGCAAGCTTTGACGTTTCGCTCGACGCCGGCTGCGGTATGGGCTTTTCCGCCGTGCACAAGGTGCGCGCCGCCGCTTGTAAGGCGCTGGAAGAGGTCATTCTGGCACCGTACGAGGAGCGCGCGAAAACGCTCGAGCTGCCGGCGATTGCAACCAGTGATTCCCGTCCCGCGCCCGAGCACTACCGCGATGAGCCGCAGATCTGTGCCACCGTCACCTCGCTCGAGGCCGCCGAGGCAGTGCGGGCGGAGGGTGCAACGCGCATCTACATGACCACCGACGCGCTCGATGCGGCCGAGCTCTCCCCCGCCGATGCATTTGAGCAGGGCATAGTACCCGTGCTCGACGAGGTCTGCCGCGCCGTTGACCACGTCCGCGTTGACCCGTGGATTGTTGCCGGTGCCACGGTCGCTATCGGCAACATCTCTGAGCTTGCCCTGGCCGCCCAGGTTGGCGCCACGGCGGAGATCCGCTCTTGCCTGCCCGTGCACAACGTGCCTTGCATGGAGGCACTTGCCGAGCGCGGAGCCGGCGCATTTTGGCTCTCGCCCGAGATTACGCTCGACGAGATCGTCTCGCTTGGCACCGCCGCTCCCGCAGCCCTGGGCATCACTGTGTTCGGCCGTCCGCGCGTTATGACGAGCGAGCACTGCATTCTGCAGGTTGCCAACGGCTGCATCCACGATTGTGCCAACTGCCGTCTGCGCGCCCGCAAGCTCTCGCTCAAGAATATCGACGGCAAGGTCATGCCCGTGCGCACCGACATCCATGGCCGCTCTCGCTTGTACGACGCCTACCCCATCGACCTCACGCCGCAGGTTCCTCAGCTGCTCGATGCAGGCGTGCGTCGTCTCATGGTGGACGGAACGCTGCTCGAGACGGATGAGGTGGGCCGTGCCGTCGCCCGCGTCCGTCGTGCCGTCGAAGCAGCGTATGCCGGTCGCAAGCCCGCCGCCCGCCTACGCGGGGCGACCTCGGGCTGCATGTTTGTGGGAATTAGTTAACCGAAAGGCTTACACGTGAACGGAGAACCTCAAGTCCTCTACTGCGACGCCTGGCTCATGGCCATCGACAAGCCCGCCGGCATGATTGTCCACGGCGACGGCACCGGCGAGCGCACGCTCACCGACTACGCCAGCGACCTGCTGCTGGCGATGGGCGACGGCTTTGCCGCGACCGACATGCAGCCGCTCAATCGCCTAGACCGTGACACCACCGGCGTGGTGCTGTTCTCGCTCGACAAGCAGACGCAGCCCGCCTTTGACCAGATGATTATCGACCACGCTTTCGAAAAGCACTACCTAGCGCTCGCCGAGGGCAAGATCGACTGGAACGAAAAGCTCATCGACAAGCCCATCGCGCGCGACCGTCACGACAGCCGAAAGATGCGCGTCGGCGCCAGCGGCAAGCCGTCTCAAACGCGCGTGAAGGTGCTCAAACGTCTTAAGAGCCGTCGTGGCCTGCCCGCGCGCTCGTATATCGATGTCGAGTTGCTCACCGGCCGCAAGCACCAAATCCGTGTGCACCTGGCGAGCGAGCGTCATCCCCTGGTTGGCGACGACCTGTACGGCACGCCGCGTCCTTGTGGCCTCATGCTTCACGCCCACAGCGTGTCCTTCACGCATCCCGTAACCGGCGAGCACATCCACATCGAAGCCCCCTGCCCCTGGGAGCCCTAAACCACCACAATGGGGACAGGCACCTTTGTGGCGGTTTTGGCCTTAGCCTGCCCCTGTTTGTTAGACCGTGATGACGTTGTCCATCGCCCGGTACTTGGTGGGGACCTCGCCTGCGGTAATAATCGTTGCGTCTCGGAAGTCCGCGAACTTGATGGGCGCCACCATGCCAAATTTACTGGCGTCCGAGATTACGAAGCGCTTGGCCGTATGGCGCATCGAGATACGCTTTACTTGCGCCTCCTCGATATCTGGCGCCGTGAAGCCCTGCTCGGCGGCAATGCCGTTAGAGCCCCAAAAGCCACAGTTGAAGTTGTAGCGGTCTAAGGTTGCCAAGGCATCGGGGCCAACGAGCGCCTCGGTCTCGGGTTTGAGCTCGCCGCCCAGCACCACGGTACGCATGCCGCGCAAAGCAAGGTGCTGAGCATGGAGCACAGAATCGGTCACATAGGTGACATCTTCAAGGTGTGGAAGATGCTCGATGAGCTTGAGCGTCGTCGAGCCCGAGTCGATGTATACAAAGCTCTCGGGCTCCACAAGCGCCGCCGCACGGGCGCAGATACGCTCCTTGTCGTCGTTATGAAGGTCGCTGCGTTCATTGAGCGTTAGGTCGCGCGTCACGTGCGCACGCTCAAGGCTCGTCGCTCCGCCATGGACCTTGGCGATGCGGTGCGCTCGGTCGAGCGTCTGCAGGTCGCGCCGAATGGTAGACGCCGTCACGCCCAGGGCCTCAGCAAGCTCCGGCACGGTAACCGAGCCGGCTCGCTGCACCATCGACACGATCGCGTTGAGCCTATCTTCCGCAAGCATCGCTTACTCCTCCTCGGGGTACACAACTCCCCAGTCGGCGCGGAGCTTGGTCATAAGCTCCATAACATCAGAAGCATAATCCAGCAGCTCACGCTTGGAATCGTCGCCGGCAACGGCCTTCTCAAGATCGGCCATCTCATAGCAAAGGGCGTAAGCTTCGGTGCCGGCGTGGACCTCCTCGCGGTGGCCGTCCACAGTCCACACGATGGTCGCGTGATCGGCGCGCGGATAATCGTTGACCTCGATATAGCACTTGTCGAAGCTAATGACCGAACGCTTGGGCTGCTTGGAGTGGAGCGTAAGGCTCACCACGCCCAGCTGCTGTTCGGCGTTACGGCAGACAATGCCGCCCGCAACGTCGACACCGGTCTCACAGGTGTTGCCCAGCGAGACAACCTCAGCGGGCTGGCTCGCCATAAAGAGACGCATGACGGAGAGCGCATACACGCCAATGTCGAGCATGGCGCCGCCGGCGAGACTACGGTTGTAGAACCGGTTGGTCAGGTCCCCGTACTCCTTATAGCTGCCAAAGTTGAGCTGGGCGAGGTTCATGCGACCAAAGTCGCCCGCATCCATGCGGCGGCGCAGCTCCTGATACAGCGGCATGTGAAGCACCGTGGTGGCGTCCATAAGGACGACGTTGTGCTCGTCGGCGATGGCACGCGCCTCGTCGAGCTCAGCGGAATTGAGGGTAATGGCCTTCTCGCAGAGCACGTGCTTACCAGCTGCCAGAGCGGCTCGCAGGTAGGTGATATGCGTGTTGTGCGGCGTGGTGATATAGACGGCGTCGATGTCCGGATCGGCGTAGAGGTCCTCGACCGTTTCATAGACCTTCTCAACGCCATACTGCTCTGCAAAAGCCTGAGCCTTGGACAGTGTGCGGTTGGCAACGCCCGCAAGTTTACGGCCGGCCAAAGCGAGAGACTGAGCCATCTGGTTGGCGATAACGCCGCACCCGATCACAGCCCAGCGGAGCTCGGGGGCCGTAAAAATATCGTTGGGGAACGGCTGATTCTGGACCGAGGCAAACGCCGCCTTTGCGGCTGCCTCGGCGTCGAGCAGGGCCTGTTTGGAATCTGCCATGATGTGCCTCCTGAGGTATCGGAAGTCCTTCATTTCTAACAACCCTATATTCGCACAATTGCGCGCGTATCTGCTCGTGTTTGCGTGTTTATTTGCTTATCGGTCATTATTTAGCCATAGTTGGCAGATGTTTGCGCGGTTATGCGCATTATCGCGCAAGGCTATGCGCGTAAATGCGCATGCGACGATCTTTATGAAACATGAAAGGGCGGAACACCATAGCCATAAAAGACAGAGTAGGCCGTATTACTCCACCCCTCTGGGGGCATCAGACATCAAAGGACCGTCCCAAACTGCCGGCACATAGAGACTGTCCCCCAACGACTGGTCATTTAAGTCTGTCCCCAATGAGTATGGGTATTTCCACGGCACTCATTTAAGTCTGTCCCCAATGAGTAGGGATAGAAAAAGGCCCGGGTGCCGTGGGGCATCCGGGCCTTTGCTAGCAACTTAACTGTTGCGGGCAGCTTAGAACTTGTGGCCGCACTTCTTGCAGACGCGCAGCTTGTTCTTGCCGTCCTTCTCGTGACCGACGCGGGTAACCTTACCGCACTCGGGGCAAACGAGATTGACGTTGGAGGCGTCGATGGGAGCCTCCTGCGAAACGATGCCGCCCTGCTGGTTGGCAGCGTTGGGCTTGACGGCCTTCTTGACGACCGAAACGCCCTCGACAACGACCTTGTTCTCGGCGGGGAGAGCACGCAGGACAACGCCCTGCTTGCCGCGATCCTTACCAGAGAGAACCTGGACCTTATCGCCCTTCTTGATATACATATATCTCCCCTAACTACAGGGTCTCGGGAGCGAGCGAGACGATCTTCATGTACTTCTTGTCACGAAGCTCGCGAGCGACGGGCCCGAAGATACGGGTGCCGACGGGCGAACCATCGTTGTTGATGACAACGCAGGCGTTCTCATCAAAGCGAATGTAGGAGCCATCCTTGCGGCGGATCTCCTTAACGGTGCGAACGACGACGCAACGGACAACGTCCTTCTTCTTGACGTTGGCGCCAGGGGTAGCCTCCTGGACAGCACCGATGAACACATCGCCGATGCCTGCATAACGACGCTTGGAACCGCCAAGCACCTTGATGCAGCGAATCTTGCGAGCGCCGGAGTTGTCGGCGACGTTCAGCATGGTTTGCATCTGAATCATGGTAGATGTTCCTCCGAACTAAGAACCGAAGAGAGGTGCGCAGCCTTTATACGGCCCGTGGTATGCAAGCCAGGCATACGCACATCTTCGGAAACGTACAAGTCGTAAGAGCGACTGCTTATTTAGCGCGCTCGACGACCTCGATGAGGCGCCAACGCTTCATCTTGGACATAGGACGGGTCTCCATAACGCGGACGGTATCGCCCACGCCAGCCGTGCACTCCTCGTCGTGAGCGTGCAACTTCTTGGAGCTGGTCATCATCTTGCCGTACTTGGGGTGACGCTTGCGCTCGGTGATGGTGACAACAATGGTCTTGGCACCGGAGACGGAGGTAACGACACCCGTACGGACCTTACGCGAGTTACGCGAATCAGTCATGTTCTCTCCTTAGGTCCTACTCGGCGACAGCGGACTTCTCCGCTGCGATCTCGCGGGCGCGCTGCTCCGTGAGGACGCGAGCGATGTCCTTCTTCACGGTGTTGACGCGAGCGGTGTTGTCCAGCTGGCTGGTGGCCATCTGGAAACGAAGGTTAAAGAGCTCGGCGCGCATTTCCTTCAGCTTCTCAACGAGCTGAGCGTCCGAGAGCTCACGAATCTCTGCGGGCTTCATTAGTTCTCCTCCTTGGCGGCGGCGGCGTCCTCAGCAGCCCACTTGGCCTCGAGAGCGGCCTCCTCAGCCATCTCCTTCTCGATGCGCTGCTCAGCGTTCTTGGCAGCAACAATCTTGGTCTTGATGGGAAGCTTGTGCTGTGCAAGACGCAGAGCCTCGCGAGCGACCTCCTCGGGCACGCCCTTGACCTCGAACATGATGCGGCCGGGCTTGACGACGGCCACCCACTCCTCGGGGTTACCCTTACCAGAACCCATGCGAGTCTCGGCAGGCTTCTTGGTGATGGGCTTATCGGGGAAGATCGTGATGTAGACACGACCGCCACGCTTCATGTAGCGGGTCATGGCAATACGAGCGGCCTCGATCTGACGGTTGGTGATCCAATGGGCCTCGAGAGCCTGGATACCAAACTCGCCGAAATGCAGCTCGGTATTACCCTTGGCCTGGCCCTTCATGGAGCCACGCTGCACCTTGCGGTGAAGAATACGCTTAGGGGCAAGCACTACTGACCCCTCCTCTCGGAGTTACGACGACGAGGACGGGAAGAGCCCTCGAGTGCAGGGTTGGGAACAGGCTGGCCCGGGAGCTTCTCGCCCAGGTAGATCCAGACCTTCACGCCGCAAGCGCCCATGGTGGTGCTGGCGACAGCCGTGCCGTAGTCGATCTTGGCACGGAGGGTGTGCAGAGGCACGCGACCCTCACGGTACCACTCACGACGGCCCATCTCGGCACCGCCGAGACGACCGGAGCACTGGATACGGATGCCCTTAGCGCCGGCCTTGCGGGCGGACTGGACAGCCTTACGCATAGCGCGACGGAAGGCAACGCGGCCCTCGAGCTGCTCGGCGATAGACTGAGCAACGAGGTTGGCGTCGAGCTCGGGGCGCTTGATCTCGACAACGTCGACGGAGAGCTGGCCCTTGGAGACGCCAGCGACCTTCTCGAGCTCGGTGCGGAGGGTATCGATCTCGGCACCCTTCTTACCGATGACAACGCCGGGGCGAGCGGTGAGGATGATGACCTTCACCTTGTCGCCAGCGCGCTCGATCTCGACGCGGGAGACAGCTGCGCGGGAAAGACGCTTCTCGAGGTACTTGCGGATCTCAAGATCGTTACCGAGGGTCTTAGCGTAATCCTTCTCTGCGAACCAGCGGGAGCGCCAGTTCTCGGTGATGCCAAGACGGAAGCCGGTGGGGTAGACTTTCTGACCCATACAGCTTTACGCCTCCTTTCGAGGAGCAACGACGACGGTGATGTGGGAAGTACGCTTCAGAATACGAGAAGCGGAACCCTTGGCGCGGGGACGGATGCGCTTAAGCGTCGGACCCTCGTCAACATAGGCAGCGGCGACAACCAGGTTGTCGGCACGCAGACCGTTGTTGTTCTCGGCGTTCGCAACGGCGGAACGGAGAACCTTCTCGACATCCACGGCGACGGCGCGGTCGCAGAAGTGGAGGATGTCGAAGGCCTGAGCGACAGGCTTGCGGCGGATCAGATCGACCACCAGGCGGGCCTTGCTGGGGGAAACACGCACGTACTTAGCGACGGCGCGAACCTCGGTGGCCTCAGTTTCAATAGACTTAGTTGCCATTTACGGTTAACCCCCTATTTGGCCTTGTGGCCACGGAACGTACGAGTCGGCGCGAACTCGCCGAGCTTGTGACCAACCATGGACTCGGTAACATACACGGGCACATGCTTGCGGCCGTCGTGGACGGCGATAGTGTGACCAACCATCTCGGGGAAGATGGTGGACGCGCGGGACCAGGTCTTCACGACGTCCTTCTTGCCAGCCTCGTTCATCGCGGTGATACGCGAGAGAAGGCGAGTCTCCACGAACGGGCCCTTTTTGAGACTTCTGCTCATAAGTGCTTTCTCCTAAAACTCGGTATCCGAAATTACTTCTTACGGCGACGAATGATGTGCTGGTTCGAGACCTTCTTCTTCTTGCGCGTACGAAGGCCCTTCGTCGGCTTACCCCAGGGGGTAACAGAGGGACGACCAGAGGTGTGGTTCTTGCCCTCGCCACCGCCGTGCGGGTGGTCGACAGGGTTCATGACGGTACCGCGGACGGTCGGGCGCACGTTCATGTGACGCTTACGGCCGGCCTTGCCGATGACGATGTTGGAGTGATCGGCGTTGCCGACCTCACCGACGGTGGCGCGGCAGGTAACGAGGATGCGGCGCATCTCGGAGGAAGGCATACGGACGATGGCGTACTTGCCCTCCTTACCCATCAGCTGGCAGGAGTTACCGGCGGAACGGGCGATAGCAGCGCCCTTGCCCGGCTGGAACTCGACGGCGTGGATGAGCGTACCGACGGGGATGTCGGCGAGGGGCAGAGCGTTGCCCGGCTTGATGTCGGCGTCAGAACCGGACATGATGGTCTGACCGACCTCGAGGCCCTTGGGGGCCAGGATGTAGCGCTTCTCACCGTCAGCGTAGTGCAGCAGAGCGATGCGAGCGGAACGGTTCGGATCGTACTCGATCGTGGCAACCTTGGCGGGCACGCCGTCCTTGTTGCGCTTGAAGTCGATCACGCGGTAACGACGCTTCACGCCGCCGCCCTGGTGGCGGGTGGTGATGCGGCCGTTGTTGTTACGACCGGCCTTCTTGGGCAGGGGCTCGAGAAGAGACTTCTCGGGCTTGGTGCAGGTGATCTCGGAGAAGTCGGAGATCGTCTGCCAACGCCTACCAGCGGAGGTCGGCTTAAGGTGCTTTACAGCCATTACAATCCCTTTCAATAGGAATCCGTTAGCCATCGCAGACAGGGATTCGAGGTTCTGCCTCGGGTGCGATGACACCGGACGTATACACGGTTCCGGGCGTGTCCATTTTATACGCCCAAACCTTGAGCTCCCGCCTCCCCTATTTGGGAGGCATGAGCTCACTCAACAGCAGCGAGTCTTAGGCCTGGTTGCCAAAGACCTCGATGGTGTCGCCCTCGGCCAGCGTGACGATGGCCTTCTTCCAAGAACGGGTCTTGCCGGCGACATAGCGCACGCGCTTGGTCTTGGGCTTGACCGTCAGGGTGTTCACGCGAACGACCTTGACGCCGAAGATCTCCTCGACAGCGTCCTTGATCTGATACTTGTTAGCATCCTTGGCGACCTCGAACGTGTACTTGTTCAGCTCCATGCCGGAGAAGGAACGCTCGGACACGATCGGACGGATGATGATCTCGTGGGCGGTCATTTATGCAAGCACCTCCCCGAAGTGAGCGGCGATGTCGGCGGGCATCAGCACAGCGTTGTTGTTGACGAGATCGTAGGTGTTGGCCTCGTCAGCGGTGATGATGAACGTCTTGGGAATGTTGCGGAACGACAGGTAGGCGTTGACGTCCTCATCGCGAACGATGATGGTCAGACGCTTGCCCTCAAGACCGAGGGCCTTGAGCATGGCGACGGCAGCCTTGGTGGAAGGCTTCTCGAAGCCGTAGTCGTCGACGAGCACGAGCTCGCCATCGGCCAGCTTGGCGGACAGCGCGGAGCGCATAGCCAGCTTGACCTCCTTGTTGTTCATACGCTTAGCGTAGGAACGGGGCTTGGGGGCGAAGACAACGCCACCGTGACGCCACTGGGCAGCACGGATGGAACCCTGGCGGGCACGGCCGGTGCCCTTCTGACGCCAAGGCTTCTTGCCGCCACCGGAAACCTCAGAGCGACCCTTAGCAGACTGGGTGCCCTGACGCCAAGAGGCCATCTGGCACTTGACGATGTGGTGCATAACGTGGATGTTCGGCTCGATGCCGTACACCTCAGCGGCGAGCTCGGCCTCGGCGACCTTCTTGCCCTCGCTGTTCTTTACTTCAAACTTTGCCATTTAAGTGTTCTCCTTGGTATGACGCTGGGCTAAATGGGCTGGGCCCTTAGGCCATACGGATGGCGACGAGACCATTCTTGGCACCCGGGACAGCGCCCTTGACCAAGATGAGGTTCTGCTCGGCATCGATGCGGACAACGGAAAGGTTCTTGACGGTAACGCGCTCGTTACCCATGTGACCGGCCATCTTGACGCCCTTGAGGACGCGCGCAGGATAGGCGCACTGACCGATAGAACCGGGGTGACGCTGGAAGTGAGAACCATGCGTCATAGGACCGCGGCGCTGACCCCAGCGCTTGATGCGACCCTGGAAGCCCTTACCCTTGGAGGTACCGATGACGTCGACCTTCTCGACATCAGCGAAATCAGCGACGGTGACGACCTCGCCGACCTTGTGCTCCTCGCCGTTCTCGACGCGGACCTCACGAAGGAAGCGGACAGGCTCGACGCCAGCCTTGGCGAAGTGACCAGCCATGGGCTTGTTCACGTTCTTGGCCTTGATGTCGCCGAAGCCGATCTGGACGGCATCATAGCCGTCGGTTGCCTGAGTTTTAACCTGCGAGACAGCGCAGGGGCCAGCCTGGATGACCGTGACGGGAACGACGTTGTCGTCCTCGTCCCAAACCTGGGTCATGCCAATCTTGCGGCCGAGAATCATGCTGATCAAGATATGATCCCAACTCTCGCGTGGTCTTGGGACAATGCGTACGCCACCGAGCGTACGCCCCTAGAGGACCACTACTTACACGACGTGCTCCCCAGCCTTGTATTTCGCCCGGACTACCTGACAACCCTATTAAGCAGGCATTTTGTCCAGCCAGAATACTCCCCTGGTTACACACAGCTGATTAGTATACACGGCTGCGGGCGTATCCATCGAGATTCATATTTCACTCACATTGTTTACGCAGGTAAAGTGCGTGGCACGTTCCCAGTGTGCGGCGGAGGGGGCGGGCCTGAGACATATTAAGGTTGCTGCTCTACAGTCCTGCTCACGACGGAGAGCACATTAGTGCTCTCCTGTTCGTGCGGAACTCGCGACAACCTTAATATGTCTCAGGCCCGCCCCCTCCGCCGCACACTGGGAACGCCACGTTGATGTCTGCTAAACCTTGCTCGCTCAGGCTAATGACTTTGTTGGGGGTCCACTATTTGCTGGAGGGTGAACTTGCATTGGGACGGTTCGCCTTCTGCTTGTGGCTTTGCCTCATCGAAATCGAAGATCATGATGGCGCAGTTGGGGAGTTTTGTTGGGAGCTCGAAGCCCTCTGGGGCTGCGGCCTTGATAAATTGGCGGCTGGCGCTGCCGTGGCTTACTGCTAGAAGGGTTTCGATGCCCTCGGAGCCCATGATATTGGTAAGCGCATCCACCATACGTTCTTGCAGCGCCTGGCTTCCTTCTCCTCCGAAGGGGACCAGGTCCTCGCCCGGATCCCAGACGTCGGTGGGCAGCGCGCCGTGCGGGCCTTCTTCGAAGGAGCCGTAGCAGCGCTCGATAATGCCTTCGCAGGGCTCGGCTGCTGCGTCCGGGCCGAGGAGCTCGTATGCGACGAGCTGAGCTGTGTCCATGGCTCGGCCTAAGGGCGAAGAGACCACTTTGTCGGGGACGACGCCGTGGCCCTTAAGCCATGCGGCTGCCATCCCGGCTTGCTGACGGCCCAGATCGGTCAGCGGCGAATCGCAGCGGCCCTGGACCAGCTTTTTGACGTTGAACTCCGTCTGACCGTGGCGGAGTAGATAAAGCTTCTTCATGCTCTCCCCTTCTGCATAACCTGCTTTGCCGGCACAGCCTTACTCGTGGGTATGCCCTACGTAGTCTTCGTCGATCGTAATCTTGGCAATCGACTTGGGATATTCCGATTCGACCCGTTGTGCCAGCGCGCGCTTTAAGTCTTCGGCACTCATCTGCAGATCCGAGGGACGCACGCAGTCAAAGATCACGTTGGTGTGCGTAGGACCCGGCACACAGCGTAGGTCATGAATCGAGAGGCGGTTATCGATCTCCTGAGCCATGGCGTGAATGCGCAAGCGCATGCTCGCCACCTTGGGGTCATCGGTCACGATGGGATCGTAGTGAAGCGTGACGATCATGCCGTCTTCGTCCCTAAACGACTGCTCGATGTTATCGAGCGTGTCGTGGCTTTCCAGCGGGCTGGCCTCGGCCGCCATCTCGGCGTGCGCACTTGCAAACTTCCTGCCCGGGCCGTAGTCGTGAACCATCAAATCGTGAACGCCCAAAACGCCGGGATAGCTCATGATCTTGTCTCGAATGTGCTTGACCAGCTTAGGATCGGGTGACTGGCCCAAAAGCGGGCTCACCGTATCTTGAATAAGTTCAAGGCCGCTCCAGCCAATATAGGCGCCAACGGCAAAGCCAACCCATGCGTCAAGATTGATGTGCGTCACCTGCGAAACAATCGCACATGCCAGCACGGCACCCGTAGCAAGGACATCGTTCTTGGAATCCTGCGCGGTCGCATGCAGCGTCTCGGACTCAATGCGATCGCCGAGCTTTTGGCTGAGGGCCGCCATCCAGAGCTTTACGACCATCGAAAGCACTAGAACTGCCACCAGGGCAAGCGAGAACTCGACAGGTTCGGGGTGGATGATGCGCTCAACCGAGGACTTCACCAGCTCAACGCCGATCAGCAGCACGAGCGCCGCCACGACCAGACCCGAGAGATACTCGTAGCGGCCATGTCCGTAAGGATGCTCGGGGTCCGCCGGCTTGCTCGCCAGCTTAAAGCCCAGCACGCTCACGATATTCGAGCTGGCATCGGACAGGTTGTTCATGGCATCCGCCACAATCGAAACCGATCCCGACAGCACACCAATTGCGCCCTTCGCAGCACAAAGCGCAACATTAGCGAGAATACACACCATGCCCGTCAACGTGCCCACGCGCGCACGGTCGCCCTGCGCACGACGAACGATCCACTCGACCATCTTCATCAGCCCCCACGGTACTGCCTATATATATCTATTGCTCAAACGGATTGTAGTGTAGCCACTTTGTCCTTCAGATACAAAAAGGCCGCGACCCACACGGGCCACGGCCTTGGAGCATGGCAAAGGAATCGTCCTTGTGTCGCACAGGTTTACGCGCTTACTTCGGCCACGCTCTTCGAGGTTTCGGGTGAATCGGCTCCGTCCCCCATCGTCTGTCCCTTCGCCGGCACCACGCCAAAGCAGCAGCTCAGCGCCGCAGACACCGCAAATGCCACACCGCCGGCAGCGCAGCACCACAGCAGGTTCGAGATGCCGCCCGTGGCAAAGCCAATGACCATGAGGACATTCGTCATGCCGATGGTATAGGCCGTAACGTGGCCCACGGCTGCAACAAGGCCTCCGACGGCGCCGCCAATGGCCATGCACGTCAGGCACCTGCCATATTTAAAGCCGCAACCGTACAGCGCCGGCTCGCTTACGCCGCCAAGAACACCCGAGATTGAGTAGCCCAGCATGAGCGCCTTCTCGTCCTTATCCGCAACGCGGAGCGACGCGCCAAAAGGCATGCCCCAAACGGCGAACGTCGCCATCGTCGCGGCAATCAGGATGCACGAATCCGTTCCCACACTCATAAACTGCGCGTACGCAAGCGATAGAACGACGTTGCTGACGCCCGCTATCTTTAGGAACTCCCAGCCCGCGGCAAGCCCCATGAGCGTGAGCAGCGACACGATGCCACCGGAATTGCCAAGCATAAACATAAGCTGGCCCAACAGCATGCCCAGATAGCTGCCCGCCGGTGCCGTAATACACAGCGAAACCGGAACCATGACAAGCATGGTCGCAAACGGAACAAACGAAAATGCCACGGCCCTAGGGATAACGCGCTTAAAGAAACACTCCACTCGCCATAGCACAGGCACCGAAAGGAGAACTGGAATAACAGTCGTCGTGTAATCGTTGACCGGCGCGGGAAGCAGACCATACACGGAAGTCATCGATGCCCCCGTCGTCGATGCGGCATCGACGAGCTTAAGCAGATCGGGCGCAATCAATACGCCGCCCAGCATCATGCCCAGCTGCTCCGAGCAACCGAGCTGGCGGGCGGCCGCCCAACCAAGATAAATGGGCAAAAAGTAGTAGCCGGCGTTATAGAGCCAACTGTAGAACAGGCGATAGATATCGGAATCGGCAGACCACAGGCCCAGCATGCCTTCGCCCATAATGACAGCGACGGTGCGGAACAACGCCGCGCAGACAATAAACGGCAGCGCCGACATCATGCTTTTGGACAGATAGTCCACCACGGCCATGGCGTTTGATGAAACCGACGTTGTAAACGAGGTGTTAGAAACTTGTAGCATGGAACGCCTTTCCCAATATGACATGCGGGCTGTCCCTTTGTCACATCGTGCGGTACTGACCGATTGCGCGGTACTTTTCGTAGCGGAGGTTTGTGAGGGTCGCGTCGTCGAGCTGCCCAAGCGTATCGAAGGCATCAAATGCCGAGGACATGACGGCACCGGCGATCTCCTCATGCGACAGGCCCCTATCGTCAACAATGCCGTCGATGATGCCGAGCGCCAACAGATCGGGGGCCGTGAGCTTAAGCGCCTCGGCGGCCTCATTCGCGCGCTCGGTATCCTTCCACAGGATCGACGCACAGGCCTCGGGGCTCACGACCGAATAGGCCGAGCTCGAGAGCATCAGGATGCGGTCGGCCACGGACAGCGCCAGCGCGCCACCAGAGCCGCCCTCGCCTGTCACCACCGAGACAATCGGCGTCTTGAGGCCGCTCATCTCTATGAGATTCTGGGCAATCGCCTCACCCTGGCCGCGTTCCTCGGCACCGATGCCGCAAAACGCGCCCGAAGTATCGACCAGGCACAGAACCGGTCGACCAAACTTTTCGGCCTGGCGCATCAGGCGACGCGCTTTGCGGTAGCCCTCGGGATGTGCCATACCAAAGTTGCGACGCATACGCTCTTTAGTCGTGGTGCCGCGCTCGACGGCGATGACCGTTACGGGGCGTCCGTCTTTCCAGCCAATGCCAGCCACCACAGCAGCGTCGTCGCCAAAGTAGCGGTCGCCGTGCAGCTCCACAAATCCATCCAGGCCCAGCGAGATCATCTCGCCTGCCGTGGCGCGATCTGCCGAGCGGGTCTGCTTGACAATCTCGAGCGCGGTTTTTGGTGCGGCCGAGCGCTTGAACAAATGTCCCAGCTTTTTGCCGCGGCGGCCCGTATGCACAATCTCGTGCGGTGCCCCCAGGCCGGGCGCGTGCCCTTCGTGCAGCGCCAGCAGCTCGCCTACCGTGAGCGCAACCTCGCCACGCGGTACAACGGCATCGCAAAAGCCGTGCTCCAGCAAAAACTCGGAGCGCTGGAATCCCTTGGGCAGGCGCTTGTGCATGTTCTGCTCGATCACGCGCGGGCCTGCAAATGCCGTCAGGGCATCGGGCTCGGCCAGGATAATGTCGCCCTCCATAGCAAAGCTCGCGGTTACGCCTCCGGTCGTGGGGTCGGTGAGCACCGTGACATACAGGCCGCCCGCCTCACTGTGGCGCCTAACCGCCGCAGAAATCTTGGCCATCTGCATAAGCGAGGTCACGCCCTCCTGCATGCGCGCACCGCCCGAAACGGTAAAGCCGACAACCGGCAATCCCAGCTCGGTCGCACGCTCAAATGTGCGACAGATCTTCTCGCCCACCACGGAGCCCATCGAGCCCATCATAAAGTTGGCGTCCATAAAGAAGAGCGCGGTATCGCAACCGCAGATTTTGCCCCTGCCGCACACAACGGCATCGCGCTCGCCCGAACGCTCGCTCACGCTCTTGAGCTTGTCGGCATAGCCGGGAAACGAGAGGAAGTCCTCCGGCGCCAGATTGGCATCCCATTCCTCAAACGTGCCCTCGTCGACCGTCATGCGCATGCGCGCGCGACCGCTCACGCGAAAGTGTTTGCCGCAACGAGGGCAGACCTCGAGGTTGTCGTGTAGGCGTGCCTCATCGATCACGCGGCGGCACTCCGGGCACTTGATAAACACGTGGCGCGCGGGAAACTCGGCGCACGACTCGGTCATCGGTCCCTCGAGGACGTTGACCGTCTTCGCTTTTCTATTCATCAGCATAGAGATGCCCCATCAGATCGGTGTGATACATGCCCGACAAGAACTCGTCGTTTGCCAGCACGTCGAGCTGAAGCTCGCTGTTTTCGCTCACGCCCTCAATCACGAGCTCGCCCAGGGCCGAGCGCATCTTGCGAATGGCGCCGTCACGCGTGGGCGCACACACGATGAGCTTGCCAAGCATGGAGTCGTAGTACGGCGGAACTTTAGCACCGGTAAACATGGCGGAATCCCAGCGCACGCGCGGACCACCCGGCACACGCAACGCGGTGACCGTTCCGCATGACGGCAGAAAGTCCGGCGTTTCGGCATTGATGCGGCACTCCATGGCGTGGTTGCGGACCGGCATATCCTCCTGCTCAAAGGGCAGAGGCTGGCCGGCTGCCACGCGCAGCTGCCACTTGACCAAGTCGGTATCGGTCACAAACTCCGTAACCGGATGCTCCACCTGCAAGCGCGTGTTCATTTCCATAAAGTAGAAATTGCCGTCGTCCGAATACAGGAACTCGATGGTACCGGCTCCTTCGTAGCCGACGGCACGAGCCAGGTCACGCGCCGCCTTGTGCATGCGAGCACGAATGTCGTCGTGTCCGTCGAGGCACGGCGCGGGGCTCTCCTCGATTAGCTTTTGGTTGCGCCGCTGCACCGAGCACTCGCGCTCGCCGAGCGAAAACACATGGCCCTGCTTATCGGCCATAATCTGTACCTCAACGTGATGCGCCGGCGCGACGAACTTCTCCATGTAGCACTCGCCGTCGCCAAAAACGGCCTCGCCCTCGGCGCGTGCTTCAATAAAGGCCTTTGCCGCATCTTCCACGCGCTCGACCTTACGAATACCGCGACCGCCGCCGCCCGCACGCGCCTTAATAAGCACGGGGCAGCCAATGCGCTCAGCCTCGGCCGTCGCCTCCTCGGGGCTTTTGAGCAAATCGCAGCCCGGTACGATGGGCACGCCCGCCGCGGCAGCCGTTCGACGTGCGGCGTCCTTGTCGCCCATGCTGTCGATCACCTTGGCCGAAGGACCGACAAACGTCAGGCCATACTTGTCGCAGTCGCGCACGAAGCTCGCCTTCTCGGAAAAGAAGCCATAGCCGGGATGGATCGCCTTAGCTCCCGACTTTACGGCACAGGTGAGCACAGCATCGTCGTTGAGGTAGCTCTCGGCAAGACGCGGGCCGCCGATGCAATACGCCTCGTCGGCAAGCTGCACGTGCAGCGCGTCCGCATCGGCCGTGGAATAAACGGCGACGGTCTTGATGCCCATATCGCGGCACGCGCGGATAACACGGACCGCGACTTCTCCGCGGTTGGCGATGAGCACTTTGTCGAACATGAAGCCTTCCTTAACTTTCGTGCATGAGTGCAAAAGACATATCGGCGCGGCAGCAAACCTCACCGTTGACGCTCGCAGTACCCGTCGCAAAGCGGAACGGCCCGCGCGCACGCGTGATGGTGCACACCAGATCAACCGTGTCGCCCGGGCGCACCGGACGCTTAAAGCGCACCTTGTCCAGACTCGTGTAGAACGGCGTCGCGCCGCGCGCTTCCTCGTCGTCCATCAGCAGCACGCAACAGTTTTGGGCGAGCATCTCGCACTGAATCACGCCGGGGACCACCGGGTTTCCCGGAAAATGCCCCTGCAAAAAGTACTCGTCGCCCGTGATCGTGATCTTGCCGTGGGCCTCGTCGCCCACCAGCTCGGCCTCGTCGAGCAAAAGCATCGGCTCGCGATGCGGCAACAGCTTCTTGAGCTCTTCTTTGTTCATGGACATCACCTATCCGATCCTCATGAGGCAGCTGCCAAACTCCACGAGGTCGCCGTCGGCCACGCAGATCTCGAGCACCTCGCCGTCTGCCTCGGCCGTCACCTCGTTGAGAACCTTCATGGCCTCGATGATGCAGAGGGTCTCGCCGGCCTTGACCTTGGAGCCCACGTGCACAAACGGCTCGTCACCCGGCGCCGGGGCAGCATAGAAAACGCCAACCATGGGAGCGGTCACCTCGGTGCCCTTGGGCTCCGGTGCGGCGGCAGGCATGGCGACAGGAGCCACCGCCGGAGCAGTCACGGCACCCGGCATAGGCATGGGCACGGCAACCGGCTGCGCGGCGCTCACGCGCTCAAGTTCGACCGCGGTGCCATCGGGCTCCTCAACGCGTACGCGCGTGAGGCCGCGGTCCTCCATAACATCGGCTATCTCGGCAAGTCTTTTGGAATCCATGCTCTAGCTCCTCGTATATCTACGCAGCGCGATGGCGGCGTTGTGCCCGCCAAAGCCCAGGTTGGTCGAAAGCGCCCAGGTAAGGTCGGCGCGAACCGCTCGATTAGGCGTGTAATCAAGATCGCAGGCGGGATCGGGCGTGTGGTAGTTAATAGTCGGGGGTACCACACCCTGCTCGAGCGCCATGGCACAGGCCATGACCTCGATGGCGCCCGTGGCACCGATCATGTGGCCGGTCATCGACTTGGTCGACGAGACGTGCGCGGCGCGTGCCGCGTCCTCGCCGAGCGCACGCTTAATGCCCGCCGTCTCGGACGAATCGTTGAGCTTGGTCGAGGTGCCGTGAGCGTTGATGTAGAGGCCCTCGGAAGGCTTAACGTCGCCCTCGGCCACCGCCAGTGATATCGCACGGGCAATGCCGGCAGCCTCGGGATCGGGGCTCGTGATGTGATAGGCATCATCGGTGTTGCCGTAGCCCACGACCTCGGCATAAATGTGCGCACCGCGCGCCTGCGCATGTTCCATGCTCTCGAGCACGAGCACGCAGGCGCCCTCGCCCATCACAAAGCCGTCGCGGTCTGCATCGAACGGACGGCATGCCGTCGCGGGATCGGGATTGGTGGTCAATGCGCGGCAGGACGTAAAGCCCGCAACGGCATCGGGGATAATTGCGGCCTCAGCACCGCCGGCGAGAATCGCATCGGCATAGCCGTGCTTGATGGCGCGGAACGCCTCGCCCACCGCATGGGCCGAGGTTGCGCACGCGGTCACGACGGGCAGGGTCGGGCCCTTTGCCTTATGGCGAATCGCGATGTTGCCCGAAGCCATGTTGGGAATCATCATCGCGATCATGTAAGGAGATGCGCGACGAGGCCCCCGATCGGCGATCGTGTGGACGTTGTCGACGAGTGTCTGCATGCCGCCCACGCCCGACCCCACGTAGACGCCCAGGCGCTCTCGATCGATGGCGCCTTCGGCATCAAAGCCCGCATCGTGCATGGCTTCGTCCGAAGCCGCCATCGCAAACTGAACGCAGGGGTCGAGATGCTTGGCGTCACCCTTGCCAAAGTACTCGTTGCCGTCAAAGCCCTTGACCTCGGCTGCCACCTTGACAGCAAATGCATCGGTATCGAAGTGCGTGATCGGGCCGATGCCGCACGTGCCGGCGCACATGGCCGCCCAGGTGGCAAGCGCGGTGTTGCCGAGCGGCGACACGGCACCGATACCGGTGATTGCAACTCTCTGTTCCATCATGGTCTCCTCATCCAAGCCGTTCTTCGGTCCTGATTTCTACATCGCCATTCCGCCGTCGACGCGTACGACCTCGCCCGTAATGTAGGCAGCCGCATCGCTCGCTAAAAAGCGCACCACGCCGGCCACTTCCTCGGGGCGCGCCATGCGCTTTAGGGGAATCTGCTCCTCGGTTGCCGCGCGAACCTTCTCCGAGAGCTTTGCCGTCATATCCGTCTCGACAAACCCGGGTGCGACCGCGTTCACTCGTACGCCGCGGGGCGCAAGCTCGCGCGCTACCGCCTTGGTCAGGCCGATGACGCCCGCCTTGGAGGCAGCGTAGTTGGCCTGCCCGGCATTGCCCATCAGGCCCACAACCGAGCTCATGTTGATGACGCAACCGCCGCGCTGGCGCATAAAGGTCTTGGTGAGTGCGCGCGTCGTATTGAACGTGCCCTTGAGATTGACATCGAGCACGCGGTCGAAGGCATCGTCACCCATACGCATGAGCAGGCCGTCGCGCGTGATGCCGGCGTTGTTGACGAGCGCCCAAATGGAGCCAAAGTCGTTGAGGACCGCTTCCACGCACGCATTGACGGCAGCGGGGTCTGCCACGTCGCATTGATATGCGCGCGCCGTGGCGCCAACCATCTCGCAGGCTCCGCATGTCTCGCGCGCGGCATCGACGCTACCGGCATAGACGACGGCAATATCAAAGCCGTCCTCCGCCAAGCCAACCGCACAAGCGCGGCCGATTCCCCGCGAGCCGCCCGTGACCAGTGCCACACGGCGTGAGTCGTTGCGCTCGAGCGCGCCGTTGTTCAAGTTGCCCATGTCATTCCTTTCGGGTTACAGCCCTGTGGGCTATGCGAGCTCATCGGCAATAGCTGCGACCTGCTCGGCCGTTTCGCACGAATAAACGCGAACGTCGCTCAGCGTACGCTTGACCAGGCCCGACAGTGTTTTGCCAGGACCGACCTCAATAAATGTGTCGATGCCTTGATCCTGCAGAGTGTGCAGCGTATCGACCCAGCGCACGGCATGGCTCACTTGATTGGCCAAGACACCCGATGCCGTCTGGGGGTCCGCCGGATAGGGCGCCGCTGTCATATTTGCCAAAACAGGAATGAGCAACGGGGACGGCGCGTGACCGGCCTCAATATATGCGGCAAGGCCACAGGTCGCCTCGGCCATATAGGGGCTATGAAATGCACCCGACACCGCGACCTTCATGGCGCGGCCGCCAGCCTCTTTTACTAGGACGTCGAGCGCCTGCAGCGCCTCGGGCGCTCCGGCAACAACCGTCTGCTGCGGGCTGTTGTAGTTGACCGGCCAGCAGTCCTCGCCGGCCTGCGCAGCCAGGTTCTCGACTTGCGCCGCATCGAGCTTGATGACGGCGCGCATGCCGCCCGGATGGCGCTCGGCAGCCGCGGCCATCAGCGCCGCGCGCTCGAACACAAGCTCAAAGCCCGCTCGCGTATCGAACGCCCCCGCAAAGGTGAGCGCGGCGACCTCGCCCAGCGAAAATCCCGCACAGGCGGCAGGCACCACGCCGCGCTCACGCAATGCGGCGGCCGCTGCCAGGTCGTGAACGAACACGCACGGCTGCGTGTTCTCGGTCTGCGAGAGCTCCTCCTTGGAGGCGCTCCGGCACTGCTCGCTGGTCCCCGGGCGCACCTCGTCGGCGATCGCGAACACCTCGGCGGCCGCCGGCGATGTCTCGATCAGATCGACGCCCATCGCGGGGTGTTGGGCACCCTGGCCGGCAAACAGAAACGCTACGCTACCCATGCGCACGCACCCTTCAGGACGCGCTCGGCGCCATCGACCAGGTCGTCAACGATTTCGCGTGCGCTCTGGCGCTCGCTAACCATGCCGGCAATCTGTCCACACAAAAACGAACCCTCTTCGTAATTGCCGTCCTTGGCGGCCTTGCGAAGGGCGCCCGTGCCCATGGCCCCGAGCTCCTCGACACTTACGCCCGCCGCCTCGCTCTTGGCGTAGGCGTTGGTGAAGGGACTCTTGAGGGCGCGCACCGGATGTCCCGTCGAGCGGCCGGTCGCACGCGTCGAAGTGTCGTTGGCCTTCAGGATCATCTCCTTGTACTGCTCCGAGACGGTGCACTCATCGGCAACGAGAAAACGCGTACCCACTTGGACGCCAGCGGCGCCAAGCATAAAGGCGGCCGCCACCCCGCGGCCATCCGCGATACCGCCGGCGGCCACGACGGGAATGTCGACCGCATCGACGACCTGCGGCACCAGTGCCATCGTCGAGGTCTCGCCAATATGGCCGCCCGATTCGGTACCCTCGGCAACAACCGCCGTGGCTCCACGACGCACCACGAGGCGCGCCAGCGCCACCGAGGCAACGACCGGGATGACCTTGATGCCCGCCTCGTTCCACGCCTTCATGTACTTGGCAGGATTGCCGGCGCCCGTCACGACGACCGGCACTCGCTCGTCAATCACGACCTGCGCGACCTCGTCGGCAAACGGGCTCATGAGCATGACGTTGACGCCAAAGGGTTTATCCGTCCTGGCGCGCAGCTCGTGAATCTGGTCGCGCAGCCAGTTGGCGTCGGCGTTCATGGCTGCGATAATCCCTAAGCCGCCCGCCTCGGACACTGCGGACGCCAACGAGGCGTCGGCAATCCAAGCCATACCGCCCTGGAACACGGGCTTTTCGATGCCGAGCAGATCGCAGAGAGGAGTCTTGAGCATCTCTACTTCTCCAATGCCGCCTCGACCGTATCGGCGAACTCGCCGACCGTCTTGGGGTTCTCCTCGGTATCGAGCTGGATACCAAACTCGTCCTCGACGGCGACGAGGATCTCGACGGTGCCCAGACTGTCGAGGCCAATCTCCTCGAGCGTGGACTCAGGCTTCATCTCGACGTCGTCAAGGCCGGCGGTCTCGCGGATAACGTCGCAAACGCGCTCGAAGGTCTTCTGATCTGCCATGGTAGTTCTCCTTTGTTTGTGCCCTAGGGGCGTTTTTATTTCCTATGTGCGACTACTTCCAACGAAGCAGATAGCCACCTATATCCAAACCGGCGCCAAATCCAACGAGGGCAATGGTGTCGCCCGCTTTCAGTGCGTCGGTGCGTGCCAGTCGATCAAGCGCAAAGGGAATGCAGGCGCTCGAAATGTTGCCGGTCTCGCGCAGCGTTCGAACCACGCGCTCGTCTGGCACGCCCAGGCGCTTGACCGCCTGACTCAGGATTCGTTCGTTAGCCTGATGGAATACAAAATGGTCGATGTCTTCGACCGAAATGCCCGCATCGCTCGCAAGCTTATGGACCGTGTCGCAGATGGCGTTGACGCCGAACTTGAACACGCGGCGGCCATTCATGGACAGCACGCTCTCGCTATCTGCAGAGGCCTTAAACGGCGAGGTGCCGACCAGACCGGATACGCGCAACGTCTCGACGTCGGGCGCCGTCGAAAGCTCAACGGCAAGGGGGTTGTCTCCCCCAGCTCCAATCACTGCGGCGCCTGCCCCATCGCCAAAGAGCACGCAGGTGGCGCGGTCGGTCCAGTCGAGCGCGCGCGTCATCTGCTCGGCAGCAACGACAAGCACGCAGGTGGCGCGACCGCGGGCGATATAGCCCTCGGCGACATCGAGCGCAAATACGAAGCCGGCACAAGCCGCCGAGACATCGAAGGCAGGGCACGTCGCGCCTAGTCGCTCAGCAACGGCACACGCCTCAGCGGGAACAAGGTGGTCACCCGTCGTCGTCGAGCAGACGATCAGATCCAGCTGGCTCGCGTCGATTCCGGACACCTGGAGTGCCCGCTCGCTCGCCGCTACGGCAAGGTCGTCAAGTGACTCGGTGGTGCAGACGTGGCGGCTCTTGATACCTGTGCGGGTAAAAATCCACTCATCCGAGGTATCGAGAAACTCAGACAGCTCGTCATTGGAAACACTGCGTTCAGGAAGCGCCGAGCCTGTTCCAAGAATCGTGAAACCCATCACTAACCTCCTTTGAGTTGTTGACGTGTTTACATCGACCAAGAGAGGATAGCGCATTTTTGTCGTTGTTGACGTGTTAACATTAAATTGTCCAAATGCGACAAAGGCTTCACATTGTGTCTATCTCTCGACACCATTGCGCGATTGCCTTATTAACTTAGGAGGTAGCAGCTGTTATGGATTCTTGTTTAACGATAGTCGACGTAACCGGATCGACCAACGATGACCTGCTCGAAGCAGGAAAACGGGGAGCGCCGCACGGCACAGGACTTGCCGCCCGGGCTCAGACAGCAGGGCGCGGCCGGCGCGGCCACAAGTGGGATTCAACCGCCGGCAACCTATTGCTTTCGATTGTCCTGCGTCCATGCGTTAATCCTGCAAAGTACTCTGGTCTTGCCGCCGTCAGCGGCCTAGCGGTGCTCGAGGCGCTCGAAAAGCAGGGTCTTGCTAACGAGATCGGCCTCAAATGGCCCAACGACCTCGTCGCACGAGGACATAAGCTTGGCGGCATCTTAGTCGAGGCGGCTCGTGACAACGAGGGCGGGCCCTTCGCCGTCTGCGGCATTGGCGTCAACGTAAACTACACGCCGCAGGAGGTGCCCGATGGCGGCCTGGCGGCAATTGGCCTCTCGGACCTTAACGAAAACGTTCCTACCGTCGACATGCTCCTTGATGAGGTCTATCACGCCGTTATAGACGCCGTAGATGCCTGGGCAGAACGCCTCAACTCCATGGAAGAAAACACCGGACCGCTCGCGCCCGTCCACGGCGAATATGTCGCTCACCTCAATTGGATTGGAGAGCACGTTATCGCCCGCTCCCCCGCTGGAGACGAGCTGGCGCGAGGCATCTTTAAAACGGTCGATGGCTTTGGTCGCGCGTGCATCGAAACGAAAGACGGCTTGCGTTTCTTCCATTTTGAGGAGGCGTCTTTGCGCCACTTAAGCGATTAGGGCGCCGCAGTCATCGGCTCGGCAGCATTACCCGGCAGTCCAAACCATCATTCAAAACAAAAGGGCCCCGCTACCGTAACGGCAGCGGGGCCCTTTAAGCTATGAGCGATATCGCTTAGAGCTTGATGTCAATGTCGACGCCAGCGGGGAGGTCGAGACGCATGAGCGAATCAACGGTGCCCGAGGTGGGGTCGAGGATGTCGATGAGGCGCTTGTGAGTGCGCATCTCGAACTGCTCACGGGAGTCCTTGTTCACGTGCGGCGAGCGGATAACCGTGTACAGGTTGCGCTCGGTGGGCAGGGGGACAGGACCGGAAACGCGAGCGCCGGTCTTCTGAGCGGTCTCGACGATGAGCTTCGCGGACTGATCGACGACCTCGTGATCATAGCCCTTGAGGCGAATGCGGATCTTCTGGGTAGCCAACTTAAACCTCCAAAGAGTGCGAGAGATGTTCTCGCGGATTACGTAACAGGGAGCTCGAACTTAGGCGTTCTTGCTCATGACCTCGTCCACGATGGACTTGGGCGCGGGCTCATAAGAGTCGAACTGCATCGTGTAGGATGCACGGCCCTGGGTCTGGGAGCGAAGGTCGGTAGCGTAACCGAACATCTCGCCCAGCGGCACCTTGGCACGGATGAGCTTGCTGTTCTTGCGATCCTCCATGCCCTCGATCTTGCCGCGGCGACCGGAGAGGTTGCCCATAACGTCGCCCATGTACTGCTCGGGGGTCTCGACCTCGACAGCCATGATCGGCTCGAGCAGCTGCGGATCGGACTTCTTGAGGGCGTCCTTGATAGCCATGGAACCGGCGATCTTGAAGGCGGCCTCGGAGGAGTCGACCTCGTGGTAAGAACCGTCGAACAGGGTGACCTTAACGTCAAGGACCGGGAAGCCGGCGATAACACCGGTGTTCAGGGCCTCCTGGATGCCCTTGTCGATGGACGGGATGTACTCCTTGGGCACGACGCCGCCGACGATAGCGTTGACGAACTCGTAGCCGAAGCCCTCCTCCATCTTCTCGAGCTTGATGACAGCGTGGCCGTACTGACCGCGACCGCCGGACTGACGGACAAACTTGCCCTCAGCCTTCTCGACGTCGTGACCAGCGGTCTCGCGATAGGCAACCTGGGGCTTACCGACGTTAGCGTCAACCTTGAACTCGCGGAGCAGACGGTCGACGATGATCTCGAGGTGCAGCTCGCCCATGCCGGCGATGATGGTCTGGCCGGTCTCGTGGTTGGTGGACACCTGGAAGGTCGGGTCCTCCTCGGCGAGCTTGGTCAGAGCCAGGGACATCTTGTCCTGCTCGGCCTTGGTCTTGGGCTCGATGGCAACGTCGATAACGGGCTTAGCGAACTCGATCTTCTCGAGGACGATCTCCTTGCCCTCGGCGCACAGGGTGTCGCCGGTGGTGGAGTTCTTGAAGCCGACGCAAGCGACGATGTCGCCGGCGGCAGCGTCGTCACGGTCGATACGCTCGGCGGCGTTCATCTCGAGGATGCGGCCGAGGCGCTCGCGCTGACCGTTGGAAGCGTTAACAACGTAGGAGCCGGACTCGGCGCGGCCGGAGTAAACGCGGACATAGGTGAGCTTACCGACGAACGGATCGGTCATGATCTTGAAGACCAGGCCGGAGAAGGGCTCGTCGAAGGAAGGATGACGCTGGATCTCCTCGCCGGTGTCCGGATCGGTACCGGTGACGGCCTCAACGTCGAGCGGGCTGGGCAGGTAGTCGACGACAGCGTCGAGCAGCTCCTGAACGCCCTTGTTCTTGTAGGCGGAGCCCACGAAGACGAGGTTGAGCTCATTGGCCAGAACACCCTTGCGCAGAGCAGCCTTGAGCTCCTCGACGGTGAAGTCCTCCTCCATGAGGATCTTCTCCATGAGCTCGTCGTCAAAGCTGGCAGCAGCGTCAAGGAGCTCCTCGCGCTTGGTGGCAGCGATGTCGGCAAACTCAGCCGGGATCTCGTCCATCGGCTCGGGGTAGGTCATACCCTTCTCGTCGGCCTTGAAGTCCCATGCAGTCATGGTGACCAGGTCGATGACGCCCCAGAAGTTGTCCTCGGCGCCCATCGGGACCTGAGCGGCCACGGCGTTAGCGTCGAGACGATCCTTCATGGTCTCGATAGCGTTGTAGAAGTCAGCGCCCACGCGGTCATACTTGTTGATGAAAGCGATGCGGGGGACGTTGAAGGTGGAAGCCTGACGCCAAACGGTCTCAGACTGGGGCTGAACGCCGGCAACGGCGTCGAAGACGGCGACAGCGCCATCGAGGACGCGCAGGCAGCGCTCGACCTCGGCGGTGAAGTCAACGTGGCCCGGGGTGTCGATGATCTGGATGCGGTAGTCCTTACCGTCCTTGTTCCAGAAGCACGTGGTAGCAGCGGAGGTAATGGTTACGCCGCGCTCCTGCTCCTGAACCATCCAGTCCATGGTGGCAGCGCCCTCATGGACCTCACCGATCTTGTGGGTCTTACCGGTGTAGTAAAGAATACGCTCGGTCGTGGTGGTCTTACCGGCATCGATGTGGGCCATGATGCCGATGTTACGGGTATCGGAAAGCTTGTACTTAGGCTTAGCCATGTTAGTTCCTTACCTTAACTTACCAACGATAGTGAGAGAACGCGCGGTTGGCCTCGGCCATCTTGAAGACGTCCTCACGCTTCTTGACGGAAGCGCCCAGGCCGTTGGAAGCGTCGAGGATCTCGTTGGCGAGACGCTCGGCCATGGTCTTCTCCTTGCGAGCGCGGGAGAAGTTGACGATCCAGCGGATACCCAGAGCGGTGGAACGACGGGAGTTGACCTCCATCGGGACCTGATAGGTAGCGCCACCGACACGCTTGGGCTTAACCTCGAGCGTGGGCTTGACGTTGTCCATAGCCTTCTTGAAGGTAGCGAGAGCGTCGCCACCCTCGGACTTCTCGGCAACGATCTCGAAAGCGGTGTAAACGATGCGCTCAGCAGTGGCCTTCTTGCCGTCAAGAAGGACCTTGTTGATGAGCTGAGTCACCAGGCGGTTGTTGTAAACGGCGTCAGGCTGAACCTCACGACGATTAGCTGCTGCACGACGCGGCATGTGAAATCTCCTTAAGTGTCTACCGTGCGGCGCTTAGGCGGCACACGGCGAAAGTATCAAAACGTTATCTGGCTTATTTAGCCTTGGGGCGCTTAGCACCGTACTTGGAACGGGCCTGCATACGGTTCTGGACCGGAGCAGCGTCGTAGGCGCCACGGATGACGTGATAACGGACACCAGGGAGGTCACGGACACGACCGCCGCGGACGAGCACGATGGAGTGCTCCTGCAGGTTGTGGCCCTCACCCGGGATGTAAGCAGTAACTTCGATGCCGTTGACGAGGCGAACACGGGCAACCTTACGAAGAGCCGAGTTCGGCTTCTTGGGGCTCGTGGTGAAGACGCGGGTGCACACGCCGCGCTTCTGGGAGTTGTGCTGCAGAGCAG
Source organism: uncultured Collinsella sp. (assembly GCA_902464965.1). Lineage (GTDB taxonomy): Bacteria > Actinomycetota > Coriobacteriia > Coriobacteriales > Coriobacteriaceae > Collinsella. The sequence continues at coordinate 1,913 of CABQLI010000004.1, read as the reverse complement.
CGTTCTTGGACTTCTTGGGCACGGAACGACGGCCCTGGCGAACCAGCTGGTTAATAGTAGGCAAAGCGTACTCCTTCTCGAATGATTCCAGCTTTCTGTAAAGTGCAACGGCTTGAATCGAGGGGTCAGCATCCCCCTACGAAACACGCAGTTCGATAGGATACGTGGCGTTAGCTGTGCCGTCAACATACCACGCCGCCGGGCGTATCCCAAAATGAGTATATTTCCGCAAAGCCTACACAAAAGGAATCCCCTTCGGTGCGCGGGGGCGGATTCCCGGTCCGGGCGGCCCGCTGTTTAAGTTTGCTGCTCTACAGTCCTGGCTCGCACGGAGGCCACATTAAGTGGCCTCCGGCTCGTGCGGGACTCGCGACAAACTTAACCCCTGTGCCGCCCGGCCCGGGAATCCGACGCGCTCGTCAGGGCAACGTTCCCTGCCAAAAAGGGACAGGTTTATTTTGGTCGGTTTTATCTGGGAAAACACCACTCTTCACGGTGATCCGCATCCATTTGCCACGTTCTTCCGAGAATCAGACGAATAACGTCCAATCCACTCGTCCATATAACGCTAAAAAGGCCGCTTCCCCCCTTGGGAAGCGGCCCAGACTTTACGAATAAACGATGGTAAAGGGTACTTCTGTTTCGGTCTCTCCTGTTGACGTGCACCTCGTGCCCTCAAGCGTTACTGAGACCACTTGGTCGACATCGATCAACTTCGTTGGCAGCCAGATGTTCTCTCCGCTATTGCGCGCATAAGAAAAATATAAGTTGAACACCCCTGCGTCGTCATCTTCGACAATCTGCTCCGATCCATCCTTGTAGCTGACGGTCAGCTTATTATCAACTGCATCAATGCCCAGATCATCGATGTGTGTCTGGATAGAAAACGGGCTGATCTCGAGAGGCGAGTCATCGGAGCGGAGTTCCTTTGTATCGACGTAAGCTCCAACGCTAAACTCGGGCGTCGATGCCTCGAACGGCTTCGCATCCTCGCCTTCGCCCTCGGTCCACGAGATATTCCAGGTGACCGCATGTTGAAAACCTCGCTCGCGATCCATAGAGGCAAAGTACATCGTGCCATTAATGACCGTGTCGCTTGATGTGTCCTTATCAATGGTGCAGCGTGTGTCAGCCCATTCCTCGCCGAAGTTCATGCTGGGCGTGCCGATGCCTTGTTCTTCTTCACCATAGAGAACAAGTTCGCCCGTCTCTGCTGCCGGCTTGTAGTAGTTAACGCCATTTGGATTGGACAGCGTAAACGTCACGGCACCGCAACCGTTTTTATCGATAGCCATCTCATGGATATCAAGCGTATAGCCGTTACCCTCGACGGACAGATTAACCTTCTGGACTGCACCCTCCAGGCTTTGGGGCGCAATGCCGTCACCAAACTCTCTGGTGTAGGTGTATTTAGCCCCCGATGAGCCGCCGTTGGTCCAGGTAATGGAATCCCCATTGCCGTGGTTTCCCCAGGCTGAGGCAAAATAGCTGGAATTGATAACGGCGTAGGCGACCCCTCCGGTCGCCAACACTCCGGCGAGACATCCGATTACGGCAACATAGAGAGACTTCGCGTGGCCCTTTCGATGAAGCGGCTCACCCGCAGCGGTATTAAGGACGCGATCTGCAAGATTGCTATCGGCTTGGATGGACTCGAAGGCCTGCTTGATTTGGTTGGATTTCACGGTCGCCCTCCTCTAGGATGAATTTGAGCTTCGATCGACCACGAGCTAAACGCGTTCGAACGGTCGCGGCTGGTACATGCAACAACTCGGCAATCTCTGAGGTCGAAAAGCCCAGATAGTAATAGAGCACGATGGGGATACGGAATCGTTCCGGAAGTCGCATAACGTCCGACAGGACAGCCCTGGTCTCATCCTGCGCTACCGATAGCGAACCGGCCAGGTTCTCAA
>CABQLI010000003.1 GCA_902464965.1 uncultured Collinsella sp. | reverse complement strand
GGACGGTTTCTTTCGGAACTGTTAGATTGGTCGCAGCGGTTCCACGTTGTAGGAATGCGCGCGTTGCACTACGAGTGGACAACCACGCACAGGCCGACTTTGATGCAATCGTGCAGTGCCTTGGCGTCGGCCAGGCGCAGGTTGATGCAACCGTGGCTGCCGCACCACTTGTACGACTCGGCGTTATCGAAGCTCTTGTCGTTTTGCCAGGTGGCGTCGTGGAAGCCGATCATGTTGCCCTCAAACGGCATCCAGTAGCTCACCGGGCTCTCATATTTGGGTTTACCGGTCTCGGGGTCCTTGGCTCCGATCAGGGTGCTGCCGCCGTCGTTGCTGTTGATTTGCCACACACCCTCGGGGGTGGCGTCTTCGCCCGGTTTGCCGGAAATAAAGTTGGCCTCCCACACGATATTGCCGCTCTCGTCATAGTAGCGCGCGTGCTGCTCGGACAGGTCGACGTCGATATACGCCTTCCAGTCGGGCTCTCCCTTTGCGGTAAAGGTGTCGGCCTTCTGGGAGTACTTGATCTCGATCTCGCCGGTCTGCTTGTTGTTAATGGCGTCCTCGACCTGCTTGGCGAGCGAGCTGCTGTCGATGGACCAACCAAAGTCGCCGCCTTCGACGGCGCACTGCTTGCCATCGGCGCGCGTCCACCAACGAGTGGAGCCCACGGTATTAAAGCCGTTGGCGAGTTCGGCTGCCCAGCTGCTGATCTGCGACGTATCGAGCGTGGGGTTGGCCGGATCGGCAAAGCTGATCCACTGCAACACGGAGCTGCCATCAACCTTGCCGGCATCCTCGCCGTTGAGCTTGAGGGTCACGTTGACGCCCAGGAAGTTGTTGGCGGCATCGCATGCGGCCTGAATCTGATCATCGGTCAGCGTTCCATTAAGCGGCTCATAGGCATCGTTGCCGAGCTTGGAAAGATCTACGGTCTCGGTCAGCGAGGCAAGCTCGAGCTCGGCGTACTTAATGACATGCTCGCGGTTGAGCTTTTCGTTGGAGCGCGCCTTCTCGACGGTAAACTTGCCGGCCTGCTCGTCATAGGAGCTATTGGCCTCGAACGTGCCCGAACGGCCCTCGTTAAACTCGTCGATGGCGGCGCCCAGATCCTTCTCAAACTTCTTTTGGTCAAAGGTATCGGAGAGCATGGACAGGTCGACGTCTTGATCAAGATCGACTTCGTTGGAGGTAGCGGTTGTTTTGGTCTTGCCGCTTAAGGATTCCACAAGACGGACCGGCCATACAAAGGCTTCGTTTTGGCTGATGATCTCTTTTGCGGCAGCTTCGCCATCAACGATGGGCTCATCGGACTCGGGCTGATAGTTCCAGCTAAAGTCATCGCCTGTCACGGTGAGCTTATAGTGCTTCCATGCCGAGTTGACCTTGGTGGCGGCAGACGAAGCGTTGGAGAACGAGACGTCGACGCCGGCAATGGTGGTGTTGGGGTAAGCTAGCTGCGAAAACGCTACGATGCCTACGATATAGACAATGATGATTAGACCCAGGACGACAAAGAGCGTCGTCTTTTTGCCCGATTTATTGTTGCCGGCGGACTTGCGCGCGGGGCCGCGATCGCCTCGAGCGTGCGTGGGGGGCTGCTTGGGCGCATTGCCGTTTGCCTGGCGCTGCTGACGTTGTTGACGCTGCTGTCGCTGTTGGTTCGGACGTTGGGGCGCGTTTGCCGCACCACGCTGCTGACCGTGGCTCGGCGCGATAGGACGCGGTGACTGAACGCCGCCGGTGTGCCTGCTCGGCTGCTGCGGATCGGGAATCAGTTGAGTTCGATCGTTTTGCGACATCGTATGCATATCCTTCGAATTTCGCCTTATGGCTCATCGTGTTTTTACTGGGCTTGCATTATAGCGATTGCCCTGCTGTTTGTGGTACGGAAACGGTGGCATTCAAAAGAGGTGGGACATTTGTCCCACCTTTGAGTCATTCTTTGCCGTTATCCGCACACGCCGCATTTTGCACAGGCCGAAAGTGCGGCCGGAGCCTGCGCGATGCCGCCCTTTGCCGTCTCGCGCAGCGTGGCCGGCAACGCGTGACCCACCGAGAGCATGACATGTGCCATCTGGTCAAACGGCACCAAGCTCTTAATGCCTGCGAGGGCGAGTTGTGCCGAGCTAAAGGCCGCTGCCACGCCGATGGCGTTGCGGTTTTGGCAGGGCACTTCCACGAGGCCACCGACGGGGTCACAAACGAGGCCCAGCAGGTTACTCAGCGCGATGGAACTGGCGTCGAGCGCCTGCTCGGGCGTGCCGCCGAGCATCTGCACCAGCGCGGCGGCTGCCATGGCGGCGGCGCTTCCCACCTCGGCCTGGCATCCGCCCTCGGCGCCGGCGACGCAGGCGCTCGTGGTGAGGTTGAGGCCGATGGCGGCTGCGCAGTAGAGCGCGTCCATGACCTGCTCGTCGTCGAGCTGCAGGCGATCGGCGAGCGCAAGCACGCAGCCGGGCACAACACCCGCTGAGCCTGCCGTGGGGGCGGCGACGATCACGCCCATGGTGGCGGAGCGTTCGAGCACGGCCATCGCGCGGGCCACGGCGTCGGTCTGAACGGGGCCCATCAGGCTTGCACTCAAATCGTTGCGGCTGGTGGCATCGACGAGTTTGGCCTCGCCGCCGATAAGCCCACCGAGCGAACGCTGCGGATTGGCGATGGGGGCCGTGGTCTCCTCGCGCATGACGTCGAGCACGCGGCGCATGGCAGCGACGGCGTGGGCCTCGCCGGTCAGACGCGCCTCGCGAACGGCCATGACGGCGCCGATGCTGAGCCCCAGTTCCTCGCACGCATCGAGCAGCTGCTCACCGTCGTCGAAGATTTCCTTGGCCGAGACGCCGGGGGAGAGCGACGAGGCAGAACCGGGGAGCTCGATAAAGGTCGCGTAATCGACGTTGTCGAGCTTGCGTAGCATCGGGACGACGGTGTCGTCGGGCGCGCCGTCGGTCTCAAAGACGGAGTAGGCCTGGCCGCCCACTTCGGTGCGGTAGGTGCGGCAGAAGGCGATGTTCACGTGTGCGTAGGCGAGCAGGTTGGTGAGCGCGGCGAGCACGCCGGGGACGTCCTTGTGCGCCACGAAGAGTGTGGAGTACATGCCCGAGATGTCGACGCCGACGCCGTTAATGCGGCTGATGCGCATCTTGCCGCCGCCCAGGCTCTCGCCGCGGACCTGTGCCGTAGCGCCCGTGTCGTCGACCATGTCGATGTCGACGGTGTTGGGGTGGATGGAGGCGTCGTCGCCTTTGATGTCAAAGTGATATTCGAGGCCCTGCTCGCGTGCGAGGTCGAAGGCCTGCTTGATGTTCTCGTCATCGGTGTCGAGGCCCAGGATGCCCGCGACGAGTGCACGATCGGTGCCGTGGCCGCGGTAGGTGTGGGCGAAGGAGTTCCACAGGCCAAAGGTGACTTTGGTGATGCGGCCTTCCAGCAGGCTGGCGGCAACTTGGGCGCAGCGCAGGGCGCCGGCGGTGTGCGATGAGCTGGGGCCGACCATGACGGGGCCCAAGATTTCGAATGCCGAGGTCGTAGCTAGTGTTTGCGGCTTGCCTGCCATGGGTGCTCCTGTTCTATCCCGTCGTTCCGAGGGCTTTGGTATTTGGTCGCCTGCTCTACAGTCCTGGCTCGCACGGAGGCCACATTAAGTGGCCTCCGGCTCGTGCGGAACTCGCGACCGACCAAATACCAAAGCCCTCGGAACTTAGGATACATGGCTGGAGTCGCTCTGCTGCAAAATTTATCGGCCTGTGATTTATTCCATGTCCCAGGTAGGCTCATCTTCACAACCTTTAAATAAAAAAGAAGTACCGGTTGGGGCCGGTACTTCTTTTGGTGCGTTGTTATTTGGCTGTTGCTTTTCGAGTTAGCTTACAGGCCGCAGGCTGCTTTGAGTTCTTCGACTCGATCGGTTTTCTCCCAGGTGAAGTCGGCGTCTTCGCGGCCGAAGTGACCGTAGGCTGCTGTTTTCTCGTAGATGGGGCGACGCAGGTCTAGGTCGCGGATGATTGCGCCCGGGCGCAGGTCGAAGGTCTTCTCTACGGCTTCAACGATCTTGTCCTCGGCAACATGCGCGGTACCGAAGGTGTCGACCATGATTGAGAGGGGCTTGGAAACGCCGATGGCGTAAGCAAGCTCGACTTCGCAGCGATCGGCCAGGCCGGCGGCGACCACGTTCTTGGCGACCCAGCGCGCGGCATACGCGGCGGAGCGGTCGACCTTGGTGCAGTCCTTGCCGCTAAAGGCACCGCCGCCGTGACGGCCGTAGCCGCCGTAGGTGTCGACGATGATCTTGCGGCCGGTGAGGCCCGTGTCGCCCATGGGGCCGCCCACGACAAAGCGACCGGTGGGGTTCACGTAGATGTCCGCGTTGTCCCACGGCATGTTCTCGGCGGCCATGACCGGGGTGATGACGTGCTCGATGAGGTCGGCCTTGATCTTGCCCATGTCCTCGATCTCGGCGGCGTGCTGCGTGGAGATGACGATGGTCGTGACCTCGACGGGCTTGCCTTCCTCATAGCGCACGGTGACCTGGGTCTTGCCGTCGGGACGCAGATAGGCGAGGGTACCGTCGTGACGCACGGCGGCCAAGCGCTCGGCCAGGCGGCTTGCCAGGTAGTGTGGCATGGGCATAAGGGTCTTGGTCTCGTTGGAGGCATAACCGAACATCATGCCCTGGTCGCCGGCACCGATCAGGTCGATCGGGTCGGTGGTAGCGCCGGTCTGGGTCTCGAAGGACTCGTCAACGCCCTGCGCGATATCGGGCGACTGCTCATGGATGAGGCTCATGACGCCGCAGGTGTCGCAGTCAAAACCGAACTTGGCACGGTTGTAGCCAATGCGGCGTATAACGCCACGGGCGATCTCCTGCACGTCGACGTAGGCCTGAGTGCGGATCTCGCCGGCGACGATGACGGTGCCGGTCGTCACGAGGGTCTCGCAGGCGCAGCGGACGTTCTCCACGTTGGCAGGCACGCCGTTGGGGGCGATGTAGCCCTGCTCCTGCAGCTCTATTTCCTTGGCGAGGATTGCATCGAGGACGGCGTCGCTGATCTGATCAGCGATCTTATCGGGATGACCTTCGGTCACCGACTCCGACGTAAAAACGAAGGACCCGTGTTGGGGCGGGATGGAACGAAGTTCTTCTGACATGATTGTCCTTTCAAAAACGTGTCCCGGCGACCGTTACCATTCCGCCGGGCTCTCTATGCAAGGGCACATCATAGCGCGTAAATCAAACATTCACACCCTTTCCGCACCTACTCATTGGGGACAGACATAAATGACCAGCCTTAAACTAAGAACGTCTCCAACGACTGGTCATTTAAGTCTGTCCCCAATGAGTAGGTCGGTGCCCTTTGTGCGGAGGTTGCTTTGATGCTTTATACTGGTGCAGTTAGACATCCATCCTGCAATCGAGGAGATTTCCATGGCATCAGACGTTCGCGTCCGCTTTGCACCCTCACCGACGGGCAAGCTGCACATCGGCGGCGCCCGCACCGCTATCTATAACTGGGCTTTCGCCCGCGCAAACGGCGGCACGTTCATCCTGCGCATCGACGACACCGACCCCACCCGCTCCACCGACGAGAACACGCAGATCATCCTGCGCGGCATGCGTTGGCTGGGCCTGGACTGGGACGAGGGTCCCGAGGTGGGCGGCGATTTTGGCCCCTACGCCCAGACCGAGCGCCTGGACCTGTACAAGCAGGCCGCTCAGAAGCTTTGGGACGAGGGCAAGGCCTATCCCTGCTTCTGCACCAAGGAGCAGCTCGACGCCGACCGCAAGGCCGCGCAGGAGCGCAAGGACCCCTTCCAGGGCTATCAGCGCCGTTGCCGCGATCTTGATCCCGAGGAGGCCCGCCGCCGCATCGAGGCCGGGGAGTCCTACGTCCTGCGCATCAAGGTGCCCGAGGACCGCGGCGACGTCGTCATCCACGACGCCGTCCACGGAGAGGTGACCTTCGACGCCAAGGAGCTCGACGACTTTGTCATCTTCCGCTCCGACGGTACGCCCACGTATAACTTCGCGACCGTCGTCGACGACGCCATGATGAAGATCACCCACGTCATCCGCGGCGACGACCACCTGTCCAACACCCCGCGTCAGGTCATGGTCTACGAGGCCCTCGGCGCTCCCGTGCCCACGTTCGCTCACATCTCCATGATCCTGGGCGCCGACGGCAAAAAGCTCTCCAAGCGCCACGGCGCCACCTCGGTGGAGGAGTACCGCGACGCCGGCTACCTGTCCGACGCCTTTGTCAACTACCTGGCGCTGCTCGGCTGGTCGCTCGACGGCGAAACCACGATCATCCCGCGCGATGTCCTGGCCAGCAAGTTCTCGCTCGACCGCATCTCCAAGAACCCGGCGACCTTCGACCCCAAGAAGCTCGACTGGGTCAACGCCGAGTACATCAATGGCATGTCCGATGCTCAGTTTGCCGACGAGATCATGGTTCCCGAGCTGCACGAGGCGGGTCTCATCGAGGGTAATGTCGAGTACGGCGAGGATTGGATCGACGCGCTTGCCGCCATCGTTAAGCCGCGCACCAAGATGCCGGCCGACGCCGTGACCGTCGCCGCTCCCATCTTCGCTACGGCCGAGACGCTCGAGTATGACGAGAAGTCCGTCAACAAGGGCCTGGCCAAGGAGGGCATGGGTGCCATTCTGGATGCCGCCAAGGGCGCGCTCGAGGGCGTGGACGAGTGGACGGCTGCCAACATCGACGCTGCGCTTGAGCCGTTGCCCGAGCAGATGGACCTTAAGAAGCGCGTGGTGTTCCAGGCCGTGCGCGTCGCCGTTTGCGGCAACATGGTGAGCCCTCCGTTGGGCGAGACCATGGCACTCGTCGGCCGCGACGATTGCTTGGCGCGCATCGACCGCGCCCGCACGATGGCGCTGTAATCGCTGCGCAAACGTATGTATCCGAGCCCCGTTCACCCGAGCGGGGCTCTTGTTTCTGTAGACGTATGGGATAGGAGGTGCTGGGGCCATGGTCGAGCAACTTTCGCTGTTTGGTTCGCCGGAACCCGAGCGGGCTCCGGTGAAGCCTGTGCCTGCCGCTGCCTCGGCTCAGCCTAAGCCTGTACCCGAACCCGTCACCGCCTATGCGAGCGTGGTCCTCGACATCCCGACGCGTGCGCTGTCCGAGCCATTCGCCTACGGCATCCCCCGCCCCCTTGCTAACGACGCGCAGATCGGCTCCACCGTCCTGGTCCACTTTGGTAACCGTGCCGCCGCGGGCTATATTGTCGACATTGCGCCTGAGCTGGGCGACCTACAAGGCAACATCGCCCTCGACCCCGCACGCATCAAGCCCATCGAGGCTATCCTCAGCAAACCGCTCTTTACTGTCGAGGCTGCCCGTATCGCACGCTGGATGAGCCGCGAGTATGTCGCGACGCTTTCCGAGTGCCTGCGTTTGTTCTTGCCCCCGGGTGGAAGTCCGCGCGTGGTCAAGGGCGATGACGGCGTGTGGACGGTTGAGCGCCCCGCCGTCAAGCCTATCCAAAATCGCTGGGTCATGCTCACGCCCGAGGGTTTCGACTACACGCCGACCAAGACCGCGGTTCGCCAGCGTCAGCTCATCGAGGCGCTCCAGTGCGGCCCGGTCACGACGCGCGATCTCAACCTGCTCTACAACAACATGTCGGCGACCATCAAGGCGCTCGAAAAGCGCGGCGTCGTGGTGGTGGAGGAGCGTCGCGCCTGGCGTGGCTGCAGCGAGCAGACCACGCTGTCCTCGGCAAGCGGCAAGGCACCAGTCGCGCTCACGAACGGCCAGCAGCAGGCGCTCGCGCAGATTGAGCGCGCCCGTCTGGACGCTCATGGCGACGTTGTGCTCGTAGACGGCGTCACCGGGTCCGGTAAAACTGAGGTCTACCTCTCCGCCATCGAGCGCGTACTCGCGGCCGGCCGTTCAGTCTGCGTGCTCGTGCCTGAGATCTCGCTGACGGCCCAGACCGTCGGCCGCTTTCGCTCGCGCTTTGGCGAGACGGTTGCCGTGTTCCATTCGCGCCTTTCGGCCGGCGAGCGTCTGGACCAGTGGGATATGGTCGCCAGCGGTGCGGCCCGCGTGGTCGTCGGCGCCCGCTCGGCGCTCTTTTGCCCGCTCAGCGACTTGGGCCTCATCATCATCGACGAGGAGCACGAGACCAGTTACAAGCAGGGCTCCAGCCCGCGTTACCACGCGCGCGAGGTGGCGGCCGAGATGGCGCGCCGCTACCGCTGCCCGCTCGTGTTGGGCTCCGCCACGCCCTCGGCCGAGGCCCTCGATCGCTGCCGCCGTGGCACGTATAACGGTGCCACCTGGACGCGCGTCGAGATGCCCGAGCGCCCGGGACACGCCGTGCTGCCCACGGTTCGCATTGCCGACCTGCGCCGCGAGTTCTCGCACGGCAGCCGCTCCATGTTCTCAAAACCGCTGATGGAAGGCCTCGAGCGCGTAGTCGAACGCCGCGAGAAGGCCGTGCTGCTGCATAACCGCCGTGGCTTTGCGCCGTTCCTTATGTGCCGCGAGTGCGGCTGCGTCCCCACCTGCAATCACTGCTCCACCGCGCTTACATATCACGAGCGCACGCACACGCTGCAATGTCACACCTGCGGTTCGTCTTGGCGCGTGAAGCCGTATCCCGCGCCCACGAGCCGTTGCCCCAAATGTGGCAGTCGCTACCTGGCAAAAATGGGTCTGGGTACGCAGCAGATCGAGGACGCACTGCATCAGATGCTTCCCGAGGATGTCGCCATTATTCGCATGGATGCCGATTCCACGCGCGGAAAGGACGCGCACAAAAAGCTGCTCGAGCAGTTCGATGCCGCTGATTGCGCGGTGCTGCTGGGCACCCAAATGATCGCAAAGGGCCTCGACTTTCCCGAGGTCACGCTCGTGGGCGTGGTCAATGCCGACTTCGCCCTCAAGCTGCCGGACTTCCGCGCAGGGGAGCGCGCCTACGATCTACTGGAGCAAGTCGCCGGCCGTGCCGGTCGCGGCGATCGCCCCGGCGAGGTCATCATCCAGACATACCTGCCCGAGGACCCGGTCATTCGCGCCGTCGCTGAGCATGACCGTTCGATCTTTACCGACTACGACCTGGATCAGCGCCGCGACGCGCTGTACCCGCCGTTTGTTCGCCTGGTCAACATCTTGGCGTGGTCGGCTAACCGAGACGACGCGCAAGACTACATCGGGCGCATTGCAAAGCTTCTTAAGCGCCGCTGGCATGCCGCCGCGCCCGACTTTTTGCGGGCGGGGAGTTCCGTGCCGCAGGTGCTGGGCCCGGCTTCGTGTGTAATCGAGAGAGCCAAGGACCGTTACCGCTTCCATCTGCTTGTGAAGTCGCCCGTGGGGTACCATGTCTCTGATGATATCGACGCCTGCCTCAAAGAGGCGGGCTCTGTGCGCGGCGTGAGCGTGAGCGTTGACGTCGACGCCTATGATTTGATGTAAAAACTGAAAGGATGGCCATGGAAGCCAACGGAATCGTACTGTCGCCCGACCCTCGTCTGCGCCAGGAGTGCGCCGTCATCGAGGAGATCACCCCGGCGATCGAGGCGCTTGCCGAGAAGATGAAGAAGATGATGTTCGAGAACGGCGGCTGCGGCCTGGCTGCTCCGCAGATCGGCGAGCTCATTCAGCTTGTCACCATCGACTGCGACTACAGTGACAAGAACGACTACGATCCGTACGTGCTCATCAATCCCGTGATTGTCGAGCAAAGCGACCATCTCGTTCCGTTTAGCGAGGGCTGCCTTTCCATTCCTGGCATTAGCTGCGAGATCGAGCGTCCCGACCATGTCGTCGTCGAGGCGTACGACTTGGACGCCAACCTTATTCGCTATGAGGCCGCGGGCGACCTGTTCTGCGTGTGCCTGCAGCACGAGATTGATCACCTGCACGGCAACACCATGTTCGAGCGGCTGAAGCCGATGCAGAGGATCAAGGCTGTCAAGGAGTACCAGGACGCCCTGGCCCGCGGCGCTCGACCGGGCGAGACGGAGTAAGCCCCACCGTCCCCTTCCGCCGCAGGGCTTAGGTTTTGCTCCATGCTCAAACAGTCCTGCTCGCACGAAGAGCACATTAAGTGCTCTTCGGCTCGTGCGGAACTGCGCGTGGAGCAATAACCTAAGCCCTGCGGCGGAAGGGGACTGCGTTTTCGTGCTCGTCTCTCCCGGGTGCCGTTGGGCCAGGGAGGGGCGTCTTCGCTGATAATTGCTTTGCTGAAAGAGCTGCTTTTATTGCGGCTCTTTCTTTGGTTTTGGGTATATTTGTTCTTGTTGAATTGTTATTGCGGATGGGCTGGGCACTTGGCTTTCCGCTGTTATTTGTAGCCGTCTCGGCTTTGGTTGAGGGGAGACGTCCTTTATGCGTATTGTGTTTATGGGTACGCCTGATTTTGCTGTGCCTTCGTTGACTTCGCTTATTGCGGCTGGTAATGAGATTGCGCTTGTTGTTACTCGTCCCGATGCTGTTCGTGGGCGTGGTAAAAAGTTGGAGCCGTCTCCTGTTAAGGCTAAGGCGCTTGAGCTGGGGTTGCCAGTCGTTGAGGCCAATCGTATGACGCCGGAGGTAGTTGAGGCGCTCCAGGCTGCAGATGCCGATATTTTCTGTGTGGCTGCCTATGGCTGCATTTTGCCCGATGAGGTGCTGCAAATGGCGCCGCTTGGTATTGTGAATGTTCATGCGTCCTTGCTGCCTCGTTGGCGTGGTGCTGCTCCCATTCAGCGTGCCATTCTTGCTGGTGATGAGGTTGCTGGCGTTTCCATTATGCGCATTGGGCATGGCGTGGATACTGGTGCTTATTGTGCTCAGGCTTCCACGTCGGTTGCCGGTAAGCATGCTGAGGCGCTGACCATGGAGCTTGGTGAGCTTGGCGGCAAACTGCTTGCCGATACGCTTCCTTCGCTTGCCGATGGCACCGCCGTGTGGACTGAACAGGATGAGTCGCTTGTTACCCATGCTGCCAAGATTTCTAAGCAGGAGATGCGTCTTGACCCTCAGATGGCGGCACTTGATTGTGTGCGTCATGTGCTTGCCTCGTCCGACACCGCTCCCGCTCGTTGTGTGATTGCCGGCAAGTCGGTTCGCGTGCTCGATGCTGAGCCGGCTGATGTGTCGCTTGGCGAAGGCGCTGTTGCCGTTAAGGGCAAGCGTGTTTACCTGGGACTTTCCGATGGTGCGGTTGAGCTGCTTGAAGTTAAGCCCGATGGCAAGCGTGCTATGGCCGCTTCTGCTTGGGCTGCAGGTCTGCAGGGCGCCGATCTTTCGTGGGGTGTTTTGTCATGAGCAAGCTGTCTCCCGCGCGCAAGCTTGCGATCGATGTGCTGATGGAGGCCGATCGCCGCGGCATGTACGCGCGTGACGTGCTGTCCTCTCGCGCATCGGCCAAGGCTATTGACCAGCGCGATTCCGCTTTTGCCGCCCGCTTGGCGCTGGGTGTGGCCGCTACGCAGGGTATTTTGGACGAGCTGCTCGATCAGTTTCTTGATAAGCCTAAAAAGGTTGCCCCGCGTGTTCGCATGGCGCTTCGTATCTCGGCCTTCGAGATGCTCTATCTGCATACGCCTGGCCGCGTTGCTGTAAGTCAGGGTGTTGAGCTGGTTCGCTGCGGCGCTAAGTCCGCCGCTGGCTTGGCCAATGCTGTACTGCATAAGGTTGCTGACAATGTTGATGACTTTGCTACTGCGTCCGATGTGGATGAGTCTGAGCGGCGCTTGGTTCGTCTGTCGCGCCTGATGGGTCTTCCGCGCTGGTTGTGCGCTCGCATTATGGCGTCGTTTGACACGCCCGAGGGTGCGCTTAACTTTGCCGGCAATCTGGCCCCCGCTCCGCTGGCCCTGCATGAGAACGCCTTTGCGACTAAGCCCGATCCGTATATCTCGCAGCTCGTCGCGCCTGTCTTCCCGGGCTGCCATGCTCCGGTTGATGCCCAGGTTACCGTTGCTTCGGGTGTGTTTGAGCGTGCTGCCGCGGTGGCCTCGGACCTTAACGCTCAGCTCATCGCCACAGCTGCCACTCGCCCTGGAAGCTGCCTTGAGATTGGTGCCGGTCGCGGTACCAAGACCTATGTGATGATGTGCCAGGCCAAGCGCGCCGGCTATGAGCGCCAGCATACGGCACTTGATCTTCATGACCGTAAGTGCGACCTGAATCTCGCGCGCCTTCACAAGGCGGGTATTCAGGGTGTTCGTACGGTTTCGGGTGATGCCTGCGAGCTTGATGAGGTGCTCACATCGTTTGATGCCATGCTTGGCGTTCCGGTTAAGTTCGACACCGTTTTTATCGATGCGCCGTGCTCGGGCACCGGCACCATGCGCCGTCATCCCGAGATCCCTTGGCGACTGACCGAAAAGGACGTAACGGTTGAGCTGCCCAAACTGCAGCTGACGATGCTCAAGGAAGCTGCCGCGCGCGTGGCTGCCGGCGGCGAGCTCATCTATGCGACGTGCTCGGTCTTCGACGAGGAGAACACACAGGTGGTGGACGCGTTCCTTGCTTCTCCCGAGGGTGCCGGCTTTAGCGTGGCGCCGCTTTCCGAAGCACAGATTCTGCAACTCCCCGAGTTCGATCAGGCCAAGAAGCTCGTTTCCGTACGCCAGAACGATCGAGGCCTCTTCCAAAGCGTTCCCGTAAACGCCGACTCCTACGACGGCCACTTCTGCGCCAGGCTGGTCCGCAAGTAACTACTATGTTGCGGTGAAATAGGGATTGAAAAGCCTCTTCTGCCCGCCAAACAGTCCTTATTTCACCGCAACTCATAGAGCCACCTATAGCGCAAAGAATCAGCCCCGCGATCGATGTCGGTCGCGGGGCTGTTTGGTTTCTAGTGGCTGTGCGGGCAGTTGGCGCAGCAGCCGCTCGTGGCGCTGGTGCTGGAGCCGCCGCTTCGCTGGTCGGTGTTGTAGAAACCGCTGCCCTCAAATTTTATGCCGCTGGCTGAGAACGTCTTGGCCGCCGGGGCACCGCAGCTGGGGCACACGACCTCGGGGGTCACGGACATGGGATGCTCAACCTCAAACACGTTGCCGCAGCTCGAGCACTTGTAATCGTAGCGCGCCATAAATACTTCCTTTTCAGCACAAAGCGGGCAGATTACTCTGCCCGCAAAAATTCAAACGTCTGTAACTGTACCCTATATCGGGGGTTTTATCACGCTTCGCCCCAGAATCTATGGTTGTTGCGCAGGAGCCGCGCGGTTTTGCCCTCGGCGGCTGCAATGTCCGCCTCGTCAGCCTGCCAGGTCCAGTTGCCCGTGGCCACGCCCGGCACGTTCATGCGTGCGTCGTCGCCCAGCCCCAGCACGTCCTGCAGCGGCATCATCACCAGGGGAGCGTCGCTTGCCAGTGCGTCGCTCATCAGCTTGGCCGCCACCTCAACACCGCTCGGTTCATCGCCGCCCGCAAAAGAACGCGTACACCAGCCGGCGAGCGTCGACGTGTCGTGCGTCGAGGTGTACAGAATCTTGCCGGGCGTGGGATGCACACCGCAACGAACGTCGTAGTCGCTAAACTCCAGCACGTCCATGCCGGGGAAACCGCAGGTCGATGCCATGGCGCGAACACCGGGCGTCAGATAGCCCAAGTCCTCAGCGATAAAGTTGAGCGGACCCAGCTCGTCATAAGCGGTCTGGAACAGGTCCTTGCCCGGTCCCGCCAACCAGCGACCTTCGGCGCAAGCCTTGCCTGCGGGGATACTAAAGTAACTGTGGAATCCCAGGAAGTGATCCAGGCGCACGCGGTCGTAGAGCGAAAACGCACGACGCAGGCGATCCATCCACCAGCTATAGCCGTTCTGCTTCATGTGGTCCCAGCGGAACGTCGGGTTGCCCCACACCTGGCCCTCGGGCGCAAAGTTGTCGGGCGGCGCGCCGGAAATCTCGATTGCCTTGCCGGTATCGGACAGCCAGAAGTTCTCAGGTTCGCTCCACGCGTCTGCCGAATCGTCCGACACGTACATAGGAATATCGCCGATAACCTCGATGCCCTTCTTGTGCGCATAGTTCATGAGCTCGCACCAAGCCAAGTCAAAGCGGTACTGCATGTACGCCTGAAGCTCGGCCTCGTTGTGGAAGCGCTTGTCGTCGATCAGATGCTCGTTGTAGCGCGCGACATCTGCCGGCCAATCGTGGCGCGACTCGCCCTCAAAGTACTTTTTGACGGCCATATAGACGCAGTATTTCTCGAGCCAATCGGCATTGCGATGCTTAAACGCGGTGTACAGCGGGTCAGCATCCTCGCCGCCGCGGGCCTTCCAGGTCTCAAAGTCGGCTGCCAGCTCCTCGTGGCTCTCGGGTAGGAGGTCGATATTGCCTGCAAAG
This sequence comes from uncultured Collinsella sp., assembly GCA_902464965.1. Classification (GTDB taxonomy): domain Bacteria; phylum Actinomycetota; class Coriobacteriia; order Coriobacteriales; family Coriobacteriaceae; genus Collinsella. Next base: position 51,021 of record CABQLI010000003.1, on the reverse strand, counting down.
GCCGAAGGACCGGCGTAAGGGGAGCGGAAGAAGTCCGTGGGGTTGACGGGAAGAACCTGCCAGTAGCGCATGCCCATGGCGGCCAGATGGTCGATAAAGCGACGCGTGGGCGCACCGATCGTACCGGGTTTGCCGTCGTCGGTCGGCACCGATGTGATATGGCACACAACACCCGCACCGTGATCGAGCGGCTCCTGCAGGCGCTGCTCGGCGTGGTGATAGATGATCGACGAACCCAGTGGGTACAGGTCGAGCGTGACCGTACCGTTGTGGATCTCGCACTCGTGACCGCTAATCACATCGCTCGCGCATTCGCCGAGCGCCGGAATCGTCACGCGGTGTGAATTGCGCAGGCTGCGGTTGATGATGACGGTCGCGGACTCGCCGTCTTTACCGGTACGGTTGTAGGCCAGCACCTCGTCATTGAGCGCGAAGGCCTTGATTTCACCGTCGATCATAAACGGCAGCGCGCGGCGCACAGCAGATGCGTTCTTGACGATCGCGAACGTATCGAAGTCGTGCAGGTCTTCCTTGGTCGGCATGGTGCGGCGATTACCCGGATCGGTGAGTCCCTCCAAGCCGTACTCGTCACCGTAATAGATTGAGGGAACGCCCGGGAACGTCATCTGCATGAGCGTCGCCAGCCAAAAGCGGCTCTTGGCCAGGCCCATGGAGTTCTCGTCCAGGCGCCATTTGCTGCGCTCACTCTCGGGCAGCTGCGACTCGTCGGGGCCACCGCCGAGCACCGAGATAATGCGCGGGCGGTCGTGGCTCGACAGCAGATTGAGCGCGCAGGATAATGCCTCGCGCGGGTAGTTCTCGCGCAGGGTCTCGATATCCTCGGCAGCTTGGTAGGCGTTTTTGTAGCCCATCAAAAAGCCGATGACCATGTCGCGGAAGGGGTAATCCATAGCAGAGTCCAGCTCGGAGCCCTGCAGGTAGCGACGCAGATGGCCGTAGCTGATCTTGTTGGAGGCGTCTTCCCAGACCTCGCCGAGCAGCAGTGCGTCGGGCTTCTCGGCGAGCACGGCCTTTTTGATCTCGGTCAGGAAGTCATCGGAAAGCTCGTCGGCCACATCCAGGCGCCAGCCGTGAGCGCCGGCGCGCAGCCATTTACGAATGACGCCGTCCTTGCCCAGGAGCCGCTCGCGTACCAGTTCGGAGCTCTCATTGATGGCGGGCATATTGCCCACGCCCCACCAACAGTCGTACGAGCCGTCCTCGTGGAAATAAAACGCATCGCGCCACGGCGAATCCTCGCTCTGCCACGCGCCCACGCCGGGGTAGTTGCCGTAGCGGTTGAAGTAGATCGAATCGTCGCCCGTGTGGTTGAACACACCGTCCAGAATGATGGAAATGCCGAGCTTCTCGGCCGCCTCGCACAGCTCGGTAAAGTCCTGCTCGGTGCCCAGAATCGGATCGATCTTGGTGTAATCGGCGGTGTCGTAGCGGTGGTTGCTCGCGGCTTCAAAAATGGGGTTGAGGTAGATGGCTGTAAAGCCCAGCTCGGCGATGCGAGGCAGGTCTTCCTGGATGCCCTTGAGCGAGCCGCCGTAGAAGTCCCAAGTTTTGATGGAGCCGTCCTCGGCGCGCTCGTACACAGGCGGCTCGTTCCAGTCCTCGACCATGCGGCGCTGAATGCCCTTACGCGGTTTTTCGACCTCGGCCAGCGTGCGCTCGCGCCAGTGCTCGTCGCGGGCATAACGATCGGGGAAGATCTGGTAGACCATACCGCGCTCGTACCACTCGGGTCGAACTTCGCGGTGCTTGTAGACGGTGACCTGGAATGACGGCACCTCGGCGTAATCGTAGGTTACGCCTTCGCCGCCGGTGCGGCCCTGTGGTGCGCCCAGGCGAACCTCGGGCTGGCCCTCAATATTGCAGATAAAGCTGTACCAGATAAGACAGGGCTCGGTGCACTCAAGCTCTACGGTAAATATGCCGTCGCCCTCGTGCGTCATGGGATACCGAGACTCACCAATCTCATCGACCCAGGTGCGCAGCGTAAGCGTTGCCTGCGCGGGATCGGCATCCTCCAGAATCACGGAGAGTGAAAGGGTAGTTCCAGTGGTCACAGCGCCAAACGGAGTGCGAAACTGCGGTAGACGGCTGTTGTGTATCAATCTCATAGTACGGTCCAGTTCAATAGAATCATGGCCTGCTGGCCATGGGCTTTACGCACAGGATGTAAGTATATCTGTTGTACACAGGCTGTATAAACAACATCCGTTTACCATCGGCGAACGGTTGTCCTAGAAAATCGTTTTACCAACTACCTACAGAGAAGGGGCGCCCGGTTGGAGCGCCCCTTACATAGGGTTTGATTAGGTATTGGATCGTCTGTGGGCTAGCGGCGCTTGCGGGTGGCCGTTGCCTTATGGACGGACGTCTTCTTGGTCGGAGCCTTTTCCTCGGCCTGAGCGGCGGGGGAGACCGGAGTCTTCTTGGCGGGCTCGGGCTTGGCCGTAGCCTTCGGTGCGGCCTTGACCTCAGCGGCCTTCGGCGCCGGCTTGGACTTTACCTCGGCCTTGGGCTCCTCTTTGGCAGCAGCGGGCTTAGTCTCTGCCTTGGGAGTCGTGGTCTTTGCCGTGGTCTTCTTGGTCGTCGTGCTGCGCTTGCGCGTGGTGGTCTTGGCGGCGGGCTTGGCCTCGACGGTTGCCTCCGCCTTGGACTCGGCAGGCGTTTCCTCGACCTTGGCAGCCAGCTTTGTGGCTGACTTGGTCGTGGCGGCCTTCGTAGTCGTCGACTTCGTTGCCGTGGTCTTCTTGGCTGCCGTTGCCTTCTTGGCGGTCGCAGCCGTCTTCTTGGCAGCGGTCTTAGCCGGAGCCTTTGCCGCAGGCTTGGCCTGGGCGGTGGTAGTCTTGGCTGCGGCCTCGGCCTTTGCCTCGGGAGCGACCTCAGCCTCGGCGGCCTTCTTTGCAGCGGCGGTCGTGCGCTTGCGCGTGGTCGTTGCCTTGGCAGCAGTCGTCTTTGCTGCGGCGGTCTTGGTCGCAGTAGCCTTCTTAGCGGTCGTCTTGCGGGTCGTGGTCTTCTTAGCTGCGGGCTTTGCAGCGGGCTTGACCTCGATCTCTGCCTCAGGAGCAACCTCAGCCTTCACCTCAGGCTCGACCTTTGCGGGTTCAGCCTCAACCGGCTTCTCCTCGGCCATGGGCTCCTCTGCGGCCACCGGCTCTGCAACAGCCTCAGGCTCGTCGACAACAGCCGCCGGCCTCTCGATCTCCGGATGCATAAAGAAGTACAGGTCAAGATACTTATCGGCCGAGCGCGTCCAGCTAAAGTCCTGGCTCATGGCCTGCGTGACCAGCTGGTTCCAGGCATCGCGGTTGTCCCAGAACAGTCGCGCCGCGCGGAACACCGCGTCGCCCATCTCGTCGCCGTTAAAGTTGCTAAACGAGAATCCCGTGCCCTCGCCGGTAAACTCGTTGTAAGGCTGCACGGTGTCCTTCAGGCCGCCGGTCTCGCGCACGATGGGCAGCGTGCCGTAGCGCATGGCGATGATCTGGGACAGGCCGCAGGGCTCAAACTTCGAAGGCATCAGGAACATATCGGCGGCGGCATACATGCGCTGCGACAGCGCCGGATCGAACTTGATGCGCGCGGCCATAGTGCCGGGGTACTTGTCCTGGAAGTAGCGCAGGCCATCCTCGTAGTCGCGGTCGCCGGTGCCCAGCACCGCCACCTGCACGCCGCCGGCCAGGATGCGGTCGAGCGCATACATGACCAGGTCCATGCCCTTCTGGCGCGTCAAGCGCGTGACCATCACCATGAGCGGACGGTCGTCTCGAACCTCGAGCCCCAGCTCTTCCTGCAGTTTGGCCTTGCACACAGCCTTGCCGGAGCGGTCCTCCACGGTGTAGTTGGCGGCAATGCGCTTGTCAGTCGCCGGGTCAAAGCCCGCGACGTCAATGCCATTCAAAATGCCCTGCAGCGCGTACGAACGCTCGCGCAGAACGCCGTCCAGGCCCTCGCCAAACTCGGGCGTCTGGATCTCGTTGGCATAGGTAGGGCTCACCGTGGTGATGGCGTCGGCATAGCGCAGGGCGCCCAGCATGTAGTTGATGCTGCAGGCGTCGCAACGCAGCTGCGAGGCAGCAGCCGGAATGTGCGCCACACCCAGGATGTCCTCCATCACGGTATCGCTAAACTGGCCCTGGAACGCCACGTTGTGGATCGAGAAGACGGTCTTGACGCGGTCATACAGCGGCAGGCCCTGGTAGAACTCGCGCAAAAACACGGGCGCCAGTGCCGTCTGCCAGTCGTTGCAGTGCAGGATGTCGCACTCAAAGCCGGCCGGCAGGTGCTGCAGGCTCTCGGTGATGGCCTTGGAGAAGAACGCAAAACGCTCGCCGTCGTCAAAGAAGCCGTATGGATAGTCGCGCGCAAAGTAGCGCTCGTTGTCGATGAACATATAGGTGACGCCGTCGTGCTCGAGCTTCTCGAGTCCGCAATACTCATTGCGCCAGCCCAGGCTCACGTAAAAGTCGGAGAAGTGCTCCATCTGCGCCTTGTACTCGTCCTTGATGGTGGCGTACTTGGGCACCATCACGATGACTTCGGCGCCGGCGCGCACAAGCGCCGCAGGCAGCGAGCCCGCTACGTCGCCCAGGCCACCGGTCTTCACAAACGGCGCGCACTCGGCCGAGGCAAACACGATCTGCATCTTTTTGCTGGAATCAGCCATATTGTCTCCCATGTTGTTATTCGAGAATAGCCGCCAGGCGCGAACCGGGCGGCTATTCTACATGTTACGAGCGATGTTGCGGTACCAACGTTAACGCACGATCGTGGTATCAGAAGTTAACGGAGCCTTGCCCAGCACCAGGATGTTCTCGGGCGTGCCGCGAAGCTCGGTGTTGGTGGGGACCACGTTGTTCTTGTCCAGGATGGCGTTCTCAACACGGGCGCCGCTCTTGATGATGCAGCTCTGGTTGATGATCGAGTTGGTCACCGAGGCGCCTTCCTCGACCACGACGCCGCGCGACAGGATCGAGTTGCGCACGGTGCCCTTGATGATGCAGCCGGCCGAGATGATCGAGTTGCACGCATGACTGCCGGTCGCGTAGCGCGAAGGCGGCACGTCGTGGGCCTTGGTCAAGATCGGGCGCTCGGGGTCGAAGAGCTGGTCGGCCACGGTCTGGTCGAGCAGGTCCATGCTGCGGCGATACAGCGACTTCTCGCTAAACACGCCCACGACCTCGCCCTTGTACTCGTAGCTGCACACGTCGATGTTGCCAAAGTCGCCCTGGAGTGCCTCGAGCAGGTCCAGATAGTCAGCGGCCTGGTAGTGGTCGATAATCTCGAGCAGCGTCTCGCGGTTGACGATGCAGCAGTCCATAGAGGCGTTGTCGCCGTACACGACGCCGGCGCTCACGCCCGTCAGACGGCCGTTCTCGTTGATCTGCAGCTTGGTCTCGTCATCGACGTTGCGCGTGGCCTTACAGTACACCACGGTCATCTGGGCACCGGAGTTCTCGTGCGCGTCGATGATGGTGTTGAGGTCCATATTGAAGATGATGTTGGTGCCCATCATCACAACATAGGGCTTATCCGAGCGCTGGAACAGCGTCTTGTTGGAGATGATGTCGCGCAGCAGGAAGCGCATGCCGCCCTTGGTGGTGCCATACGCGTTGCCGGGGACCATGAACAGGCCACCCTTCTTGCGGTCCAGGCCCCAGTCCTTGCCCGAGCCCACGTGGTCGATCAGCGAGCGGTAGTTGCCCGGCATGACGACGCCGACGGTCTTAATGCCGGCATTCATCATGTTGGACAGCGGGAAGTCGATCAGGCGGTAGCGGCCCAAAAACGGGACGGACGCGATGGGGCGGTCCTTGAGCAGCACGCTGCCGTAGGTCGAAGAGTAGTTAGCGGTGATATAACCGATGGCCTTGCGATTGATCATCGGATCATTCCCCCTTCCCGATAACGACGTCATTTCCGACGACGGCCGTATCCTTGGTGGTATCGACAGAGCCGAGCTTCACGCCCTCTTCGACCGTGGAGTTCTCGCCCAAAATAGCGCGGCAGATGTGCGCGCCGCTCTTAACGTGCGCACCCGGCAGCAGCACGGAGTCCTCGACCACGGCGCGCTCCTCGATGATGACATCGGTCGAAAGGATCGAGTGGCGAGCGGTGCCGTAGATCTTGCAGCCATTGGAGACCAGGCAGTCGTCTAGGCGGCCGTCCGGGCCAATGTAGTGCGGCGGTCGCGTGGTGATGTTGGACATGATGGGGAAGTGCTTGTCGAACAGATCGAACTCGGGGTTGTTGCCCAGCAGGTCCATCGAGGTCTCGTGGAAGCTGGCGATGGTGCCAACATCCTTCCAAAAGCCGTGGAACTCGTAGCTGTACAGGCGCTTGTTCTCGCCGAGCAGCTTGGGGATGATGTCCTTGCCAAAGTCGTGGCTCGAGCGCTGGTCCAGAGCGTCCTCCTCGAGCGCCTCGATCAGCACGTCGGCCGAGAAGATGTAAATGCCCATGGACGCGAGGTTCGAATCGGGCTTCTCGGGCTTCTCGGTAAACTTGGTGATGCGGCCGTCCTCGGGGTCGGTGGTCAGGATGCCAAAGCGGCTGGCCTCCTCCCACGGCACGGGCATAACGCTCACCGTGAGGTCGGCGTTGTTCTCAATGTGCGTCTTGAGCATCTTGCGGTAGTCCATGCGATACAGGTGATCGCCCGAAAGAATCAGGACGTACTTGGGGTCGTTGGCCTTGATGTAGTCCAGGTTCTGCGTGATGGCGTCTGCCGTACCCGCATACCAGGCGCCGCCGGTTTGCGTCTCGTACGGCGGCAGGATCGAAACGCCGCCGTCGCGGCTGTCCAGATCCCATGCCTCGCCGGAGCCCACGTAGGCATGCAGCAGGTAGGGGCGATACTGCGTCAGAACGCCCACCGTGTCGATGCCCGAGTTGGAGCAGTTGGAGAGCGAAAAGTCGATAATGCGGAACTTACCGCCAAAGCTAACCGCCGGCTTGGCGATCTTTTGGGTGAGTGCCCCCAATCGGCTGCCCTGTCCTCCTGCGAGGAGCATCGCGATGCATTCTTTCTTACTCATCGATTTCTCCTTCTGTCATCGATGTTTCTAACCCATTAGCGGTGGGCACGGCTCCTGGTCGCGCCCACCGAATAATGCCGTGCGGCAAAGGGAGCTCGCGCGCCTTTAAGCGTGCCAGATCTCGTCGCGGTACTCGCGAATGGTGCGGTCGCTCGAGAACCAGCCCGAGGAGGCGGTGTTGAGCAGTGCCTTGCGGTTCCAGGTCTCCTGGTCGCCGTAGCCGCCGGTGAGCTTCTCCCAGGCATCCACGTAGCTGCGGAAGTCTGCCATGACCAGGTCGGGGTCGTTGTTGTTCATGAGCTCGTTGTAGATGCTCTCGAAGTTGCCCGAAAGACCCGCAAACGTGTTGTCCTTGAGCTCGTCCATCACGCGGCCCAGACGCTCGCGGTCGTTGTTGAGGGTATCCCATGCAAAGTAGCTGTTCGACGCCCAGAGCTGCTCGACCTCGGAGGCGGTCAGGCCAAAGATGGCCTCGTTCTCGCGGCCGGCCAGGTCGGCGATCTCGATGTTGGCGCCGTCGAGGGTGCCCAGCGTAATGGCGCCGTTCATCATGAGCTTCATGTTGGACGTGCCCGAGGCCTCCTTGCCGGCCGTGGAGATCTGCTCCGAGATCTCGGCGGCAGGGTAGATGAGCTGGGCGTTGCTCACGCGGAAGTTGGGGATAAAGCAGACCTTCATGACCTCGTTGACGCGCGGGTCGTTGTTGATGACATCGGCCACGGAGTTAATGAGGCGGATGGTCTCCTTGGCGAAGGTGTAGCTCGAGGCAGCCTTGCCGCTAAAGATGAAGGTCGTCGGCGTCACGTGGAAGTTGGGATCGGCGATGCGACGGTTGTAGATGTCCATCACCTTCATGATGTTCATGAGCTGGCGCTTGTAGGCGTGGAAGCGCTTTACCTGGACATCGAAGACGGTGTTGGGGTCGATGACCAGACCGGTCTCGGCCTTGACGTAGGCGGCCAGGCGTTCCTTGTTGGCGCGCTTGGAGGCACCCACGGCCTTCAGGAACTCGGTGTCGTTCTGGAACTCCTTGAGCTTTTCCAGCTCAAAGGCGTCCTTGAGCCAGCCGTCGCCAATGGCCTCGGTGACGAGCTTGGCATAGGTGGGGTTGGCCTCGGCAAAGAAGCGACGATGCGAGATGCCGTTGGTCTTGTTGTTGAACTTTTCGGGCGTCAGGGCGTAGAAGTCCTTGAGCACGATGTTCTTGATGATGTCGGAGTGGATCTTGGCCACGCCGTTGACGCTGTGGCTGCAGATCACGGACAGGTTGGCCATGCGAATCTCGCCGTCCCACAGGATAGCGGTCTGGCGCAGGCGCTCCTGCCAGCCCTCCTGCGTGGTGTCGAAGGACTCGTGCCAACGGCGGCTGATCTCGTCGATGATCTGGTACACGCGGGGGAGGAGCTTGGAGAACGTGCCGATGGGCCACTTCTCCAGAGCCTCGGGCAGGATGGTGTGGTTGGTGTAGCTCACGACCTGCGTCACGATGTTCCAGGCGTCGTCCCACTCGAGCTTCTTCTCGTCGATGAGGATGCGCATGAGTTCGGGGCCGCACATGGCGGGGTGCGTGTCGTTGGTGTGGATGGCCACAAACTGCGGCAGCAGCTCCCAGTTCTCGCCATGCTCCTTCTCAAAGGTGTCGAGCAGGCTGTAGATGCCGGCCGAGACAAACAGGTACTCCTGCTTCAGGCGCAGCAGACGACCGTGCTCGCCGGCGTCGTTGGGGTAGAGGATGGCGCTGATGGCCTCGGCCTCGGCGCGCTCGGCATCGGCCAGGGCGTAATCGCCGCGGTTGAAGGCCTCCAGGTCAAAGTGCTCCTCGACCGGCTCGGCGGCCCAGACGCGCAGTTTGTTGACGGTCTCGCCGGCATAGCCCACAACGGGGATGTCATAGGGGACGGCCAGGATGTCCTGCGTGTCCACCGTGCGGTAGAACGTGCGGCCGTTCTCCTCAAAGCCCTCGACGCGTCCGCCAAACTTAATGGTCACGGCCTTGTCCTGACGACGGACCTCCCAGGGATAGCCATGGGTGAGCCACTCGTCGGTGGCCTCGACCTGGCTGCCGTTGACGATCTCCTGCTTAAACAGGCCGTAGCGGTAGCGCATGCCGTTGCCGTAGCCGGCAATGCCCTCGGCTGCCATGGAATCCAGGAAGCATGCGGCCAGACGTCCCAGGCCACCGTTGCCCAGCGCCGGATCGGGCTCCTGGCTCTCGATGACGGACAGGTCAAAGCCCATGTCGTCGAGCGCCTCGGCGACCATGTCGCGCACGCCAAAGTTGAGCAGGTAGTTGTCAAGCAGGCGGCCGATCAAAAACTCGATCGAGAAGTAGTACACGCGCTTCTTGCCCTCGGCGGTGGCGCGGGCGTCGCTCTTGGTGGCAACGGTGCGCGCCTTCTCGGCCACGAGCTTGGCCAGGGCGTTAAAGCGGTCGAGGTCGCTGGCGGCCTCGACGCTCTTGCCGCTGATGCTCATGACGGCATCGCGATAAAGCTCGGTAAACTCCTGCTTGTTGTCGAAGATCTTATTCATACGTTCCTTTCCCCGGGGATGTTTCTCCCGGAACGGTTATGACATGTATCCTACGCCCCCACGGGACGGGTAATCACAGTGGTAACGCCTTTGTTACGCTTTCTTGGCAGGAGCCTTAACAGCAGCTGCTTTAGCCTTGGGAGCAGCCTTTTTGGTTGCTGCCTTTTTGGCCGTGGTGGACTTGGCCGAAGCTTTGGTAGCGGGCTTGGCAGCCTTCGCCTTGGCCGGAGCCTTCTTGGCGGCCGCGGGCTTGGGCTTTACCGAGGACGTGCGCTTGCGCGTTGCCTTCTTGGGCTCCTCGACCACGGGCGGCTTATAGCTGCTGGGGCCGCGGCGCTTAAGCACCACACCTGCCAGGCCGGGCACCTTAATCTCGATGGAGTCCATCTGCCCGTTCCAGGGGTAGGGCTCGCTCGAGCAGGTGTAGGGCTCCTCGCCGGCGTATCCGCTTCCGCCAAACTCAGGACGGTCGGAATCGAAGATGACCACCCAGTCACCCTCGCGCGGCACGCCCACGCGGAAGCTCTCGTAGCTCGCCGGGTCAAAGTTGATCAGAATCACCAGGTCGTTATCGACGTCCTCGCCCTGGCGCACAAAGCTCACGATGGACTGCTTGGAGTTGTCCGCGTCGATCCAGGTAAAGCCGTCGTCGGTGTAGCCGCGCTCGTATAGGGCGGGCTCGGCGGTGTACAGATGGTTGAGCGCCTTGATAAACGCCTGATGATGACGGTGAGTCTCGTACTCCTCGGTCAGGAACCACTGGATGGACTCGTAGTAGCGCCACTCGATAAACTGGCCGATCTCGTTGCCCATAAAGTTGAGCTTTGCACCGGGGTGCGTCATTTGGTAGAAAGCTAGCGTGCGCAGGCCGGCAAACTGGCGCCACCAGTCGCCCGGCATGCGGCCGATCAGCGAGCACTTGCCGTGCACGACCTCGTCGTGGCTGAGCGGGCAAATGAAGTTCTCGGTAAAGGCGTACATGATGGAGAACGTGAGCAGGCCGTGGTTGCCGGGACGCCACGGAAAATCGGTCTGCATGTAGTGCAGGGTGTCGTTCATCCAGCCCATGTCCCACTTGTAGTGGAAGCCTAGGCCGCCGTCCTGCGGCGGATAGGTCACGAGCGGCCACGCGGTGGACTCCTCGGCCATCATCATCACGTCGGGGTAGTGCGCCTCCACGGCGCAGTTGACCTGACGGATAAACGCGCTGGCGTCCAGGTCCTCCTCGGTACCGTACTTGTTGAACTTCTTTTGGCCGGGATCGTCGATGCCAAAGTTGAGGTACAGCATGCTGGACACGCCGTCCATGCGAATGCCGTCCACGTGGAAGTTCTCGAGCCAGTACAGCACGTTGGAGACCAAGAAGGAGCGTACCTCGCCGCGGGCGAAGTCAAACTTGTGCGTGCCCCAGTTAGGGTGAATCTCGTGCTCAAACAGCATGTGACCGTTAAAAGTGGCAAGGCCGTGGGAGTCGGCGCAAAAACCGCCGGGCACCCAGTCCATGATCACGCCGATGCCAGCCTCGTGGCACGCATCGATAAAGTGCATGAGCTGCTGCGGATTGCCGTAGCGCGACGTGGCGGCGTAGTAGCCGGTCGTCTGGTAGCCCCAGGAACCGTCGAAGGGATGCTCCATAAGCGGCATGACCTCGATATGCGTATAGCCCATGTCGCGCACGTAGTCCACGAGCTCCACCGACAGGTCGTCGTAGGTGTAAAACTCGCCGCGCTGCGCGGGGAAGGGATCCATGGGGCCGGGGTAGTTGCCGTACTCGTCCGGCTCGCCCTGCGGCGCGTCGCCGTGGCGCTTCCACGAGCCAATATGCACCTCGTAGATGTTAAGCGGTTGCGACATGTGGTTGTGGCCGGCGCGGCGCTTGAGCCACGCGGCGTCGTTCCACTTATAGCCATCGAGGGTCCACAGCACGCTCGCGGTACCCGGAGGGCACTCGGCTTTAAAGGCATACGGATCGGCCTTGTAGAGCTTCTCGCCCTCGTTGGTCTCGATGAGATATTTATAGAGCTGGCCCTGCTCGGCGCCAGGAATAAAGCCTTCCCAAATAGCGCTCGTATGCACGGGCACCAGCGGGTTGGCTTCCTCATCCCAGTCGTTAAATTCGCCAATGACATGGACACTCTTTACATCGGGCGCCCAAACGCAAAAGCGCCAGCCGCGCGTGCGCTGCTGCGTGTCGGGGTGCGCGCCCATCTTTTCCCAGCTGCGCTCCCACATACCAATGCCAAACAGGTAGACATCGTCCTTGGAGAGCTCCGGTGCGTGCGGAGCCGGTTTGCGGGTTGCGGGCTTTTTAGCCGTTGGCTTTAGCTTTGTATCGCTCACGTTTGATCCCATCATGACGCGGCAGCGTGTTGCCTTGGTGACTAGATGCGAAAGGTCCAAGGCTGCACGAATCGAAGGGACGGCGAAGTTTCTGTGATTCGTTCCACCTCGCGTGCTCGGTGGAACTTTCGGCAGAAACTACGATAACACCTGTGCGTTAGTTTTATGGACGAAAGCGGATTTGCGGGGGCGTTTAATCGGTAAGCGACATGTTTATACCACTGGCAGAATTGCCGTGGTAAAACTCTTGACAGTTTTACCAATTTGGGTTTCAAAATTGTTTGGCTGACGTTTGGTAAAACGTTTTTAGCAGGATGTTTACCATTTGATATCGAAAGGTTCGTTTATGTCCCATACCGCCGCTCCCAAGGTTGCTTTTATTTTCGATTGCGACGGCACGCTGGTTAATAGCACCCCCGTTTGGGCTTATGCTCAGCCAGAGTTATTGCACCGCCACGGTGTCGACGTAACGGTCGACGATTTTGCCCAGTTTGAGCATTTGTCGCTGGAGGATGAGTGTCAGGCCTACCACGACACCTGGGGCATTGGCGCGAATGGCGAGGAGCTGTACCGTGAGCTGAGCAATATTCTGATTGATGGGTACTCCAAGGTGCCGCCGCGCGAGGGGCTCCTGGCGTTTTTGGAGCAGGCGAAGGCGGCAGGCATTGCCATGTGCGTGGCTACGTCCACGCCGGCCGAGCTGGTGCAGTCTGCGCTCGCTGGTGCCGGGCTCGACGCTTACATGGAGTTTGTTACCACGACGGGCGAGGCAGGTCGTTCCAAGCAGTTCCCCGATGTGTACGAGCTGGCGCTGCGCCGCCTGGAGGAGCGCCACGGGTGCAAGTTTGAGCGCGCTTGGGTATTTGAGGATGCGGTCTTTGGCCTAAAGAGCTCTGGTACCGCAGGCTTTAAGCGCGTGGGCATCTATGACCCGCACGGCCGCATGAAGCGCGACGACGTTCGGGTTAACTGCGATATCTTTATCGATAGCTATGAGGACCTGGATTTGGCCCGCGTGCTTTCGTTTGAGGGATAGGCGAGAGCTGTGGCTTGCAAGGTATTAGTAGTTTGCGGCTCGCCCGTGGTGGCAAGCGCGGATCTGTTGCGTAGGCTAGCGGGGGAGTGCGACTACGTTGTCGCCGTGGACCGCGGACTCGATGCGCTGCTGGGCGCCGGCCTGAGCTGCGATGTATATGTGGGGGATGCCGACACGGTGAGTGATGCGGGCCGCGCGCTGGTCGATGCCGCCGAAGCCTTTGAGGTAGAGCGCCACGACCCTTACAAGGACTATACCGATCTGGCGCTGGCGCTCGATTCCGTCCGCCGTCGCTGGCCGGGTGCCGAAGTGGTTGCGACCTGCGCCACGGGCGGCCGCCCGGACATGGCGCTTTCCGTACTGGGTTTGCTCGCGGGCTACGAGGGCGCCCCAGTCTGGATTGCCGAGGACGAGTCCACGGCCCGCATTCTGCACGAAGGCGAATCCTGGACCATCGAAGGCGCCGAAGGCAAGACGTTCTCCATCATCGCTATTGCCCCCAACACCGAGGTAAGTGAACACGGCCTAGAATGGGAACTAGATCGCGCTCCGCTGGGCTTGTTGGCCGACACGGGCATCAGCAACGTCGTCAGGCCAACAGCCACGATCCAAGTCCACACCGGCACCGCCATCGCTTTCCTATATCAATGGGCATTTAAAGTCTGACTCAAAAAAGTCCTTGCACGCCGCGCCAACTTCCCCTATAGTATCTCTTCGTCACGGGGGCGTAGCTCAGCTGGGAGAGCGCTTGACTGGCAGTCAAGAGGTCAGGGGTTCGATCCCCCTCGTCTCCACCATCGTGAATGCAAAGGCCTTCGGAATTCCGAAGGCTTTTTTCATGCCAAAAAACCACGCGCCACAAACCCCACCTACGCCAACAAAAAGTTGCACAATTTATTTCCCATGTCTGTACATAGTTTGTTACACAAAGGCGATTACCAGTACGCCTCGCTGGTCAATTCGGGCTTCAGGAGCATCCCTAACCACCGCTCGCACCCCAATAACCTGCGTCAACGTGAACAACATCCCAAAACAACCCCCCTAAGCACGTCAAATGAACGATATGTTGTCCAACGCAGCCCAAATCAGTTTCGCTAACAGCTTGTGCTAGGATACCTTACGTTACATGAGTTCAACTGCGCTCGCGGCTCCAGCAAGTTGCAAAGCGCAGGGTCGATCAGCATCCGGCCGTAACGGCGGTGCCAGAAACACCACGAGCTCCAATAGAGAAGTCATGCGACGTTATTTGCATTGAGTTAATTCTAAGATGCATTTAATAGCTTGCGTATCAATGCGTAGCAGTCCTACAGCTGTTTGCGTGCGGTCCAGTTTTGTACCCGCTTGAATGGTTCGCACGCAGCCAGCTGGGGTCACGGTCATTTTTGCGATACACGTCCGCGACTCTAGCAACTGCATTTGTACATACCGTTCACGGTGGGGCAGAGCCACGTGCTTGTCTGACTGGGCTCAGGGTTTGAATATGGAGCGCCTTCGCGCACAAGCGCCCTGGCGAAGCCATACCCAAACCCCGTGAGCCACACGTAAGACAGCAAGGGGGTGGTGCTCGTGTGGTATGTGATTCAGGTCATTAACGGTCGCGAAGACGTAATGCGCGAGCGCATCGAGCGCATGGTGCCGGCTGGCGCCATGCAGGAGCTCTTTTATCCCCAATATCAAACCGAGATCAAGGTACACGGCGAATGGGTCAATACGACCAAGCCTCTCTTTCCCGGTTATCTTATCTGCGATACGGCAGATCCCCGCACCGTGCAACAGTATCTGCTACGTATGGACGACTTTGCCCGGGTGCTTTCCCAGGACGGTCAGTTTGTGCCGCTGGCAAAAGAAGAGGTTCAGCTTATTGGCGGATTTACGCATAGGGGAGACCGCGTAGTACCCATGAGCGAGGCCCTAAAAGACGGCGACCAGGTCGTAGTTACGGCTGGTCCGCTGTTGGGCCACGAGGGTCTCATCAAAACCATTAATAGACGTAAGTGCACTGCTTATCTGGAGCTCAACCTGTGCGGCCGACGCGTAACCACGCGCGTTGGTCTTGCTGTGCTTTCAAACGAGCAGCGCGTCATGCGCAATCTCAAAAAGGCGATTGTCTAGCTGCAAGCGGTCGCTAAACAGAACAGGGAGGATCTCCGACCTGGGGACGAAGAATTGGAAGAGAACGTGTCGGAAAAAACTCAATATGCAACGGATGCGCCAGCGGGCGCAGCGTTGATTGCTCAGGCTATGGACCGGCGCGAGGGCGCCGGCCGCTACAAGGCCATGCAATCCATCATGGACTGGGATCGCTCGCGCCTTGTCTATAGGGCCGTGAAGCGCGCGTTCGACATCGTTTTCAGCGGTGCCGCCCTTGTCGCCATCGCGATCCCCAGCCTAATTCTCGCCGCTGCCATCCGCCTGGAGAGCGAAGGCAACCCCTTCTACAGCCAGATCCGCGTGGGTCAGACCCACCGTGACGGCAGCCTGTCCACCTTCCGCATGTGGAAGTTCCGCAGCATGTACAAGGACGCCGACAAGCGTCTCTCCGAGCTCAGGGAGCAAAACGAGATCGCCGGCGCCATGTTCAAGATGAAGGAGGACCCGCGCGTCACCAAGATCGGGAAGTTCATCCGCAAGCACTCCATCGACGAGTTCCCACAGTTCCTTAACGTGTTCCTGGGCCAGATGAGCGTCGTTGGGCCCCGTCCGCCGCTGCCTAACGAGGTCGCGGAGTACACCGAGTACGACCTGCAGAGGCTAGCAGTGAAGCCAGGCATCACGGGACTCTGGCAGGTTACGGAGCGCAATTCCACCGGTTTCGACGGCATGGTCCGTCGGGACCTCGAATACATAGCCAAACGCGGAATCGTCATGGACCTCAAGATCGTCCTCCTCACGGTTCTGGAGGTCTTCAACGGGAGCGATGCGTACTAATGCCTAACTTTAATACCCGATTCGAATCGGAGAAGAAAATGAAGATTGCCGTCGCCGGAACCGGCTACGTCGGACTGTCCCTCGCCGTCCTGTTATCGCAGCACAACGAGGTACACGCGCTGGACATCGTGCCCGAGAAGGTCGAGAAGATCAACAACTATGTGTCGCCCATCCAGGACGACGAGATCGAGCGCTTCCTGGCGGAGGCCAAGGCGGGGGAGCGCGAGCTCGACCTGCACGCCACCGTCGACGTGGCCGAGGCCTACACCGGCGCCGACTACGCCGTCATCGCCACGCCCACCAACTACGACAGCGATAGGAACTTCTTCGACACGAGCTCCGTCGAGGCCGCCATCGCTGCCGTGCGCTCGGTTAACCCGGACGCCTGGATCGTCATCAAATCGACGATTCCCGTCGGCTACACCGCGGGCCTTCGCGAGAGGCTAGGCGACAGCAAGATCTTCTTCAGCCCCGAGTTCTTGCGAGAGAGCAAGGCGCTCTACGACAACCTGCACCCCAGCCGCATCGTGGTCGGCGCGCCAAAGGATGACACTGAAGCCGTTATAGCCGCCGAGAAGTTCGCCGGCCTGCTCGCGCAGGGCGCCGACCCCGCAGAGCTCGAGCGAGTCAACGCCGACGGCTCGAAGGGCATCCCCGAGCTCGTGCTGGGCACCACCGAGGCCGAGGCCGTGAAGCTGTTCGCCAACACCTACCTGGCCCTCCGCGTCGCCTACTTCAACGAGCTCGACACCTACTGCGAGGTCCGCGGCCTCAACACCCGCGACGTCATCGACGGCGTGTGCCTGGAGCCGCGCATCGGATCGCACTACAACAACCCCAGCTTCGGCTACGGCGGCTACTGCCTGCCCAAGGACACAAAGCAGCTGCTGGCCAACTACAAGGATGTGCCGCAGAACCTGATCGAGGCCATCGTGGACGCCAACCGCACGCGCAAGGACTTCGTCGCCGACGAGGTGCTGAAGATGGTGTGGGACCGCGTGTACGACGGCAAGGAGAAGCCGGTCGTGGGCGTGTACCGCCTGACGATGAAGTCCAACTCCGACAACTTCCGCGCGAGCTCCATCCAGGGCGTCATGAAGCGCGTGAAGGCCAAGGGCGTGCCCGTGGTGGTCTACGAGCCCACGCTGGACGCGGCGGAGTTCTTCGGCTCCGAGGTGACCCACGACCTGGAGGCCTTCAAGGCCGGCTGCGACGTGATCGTCGCCAACCGCTGGAGCGACGAGCTCGCGGACGTGGCGGAAAATGTGTATACGCGAGATTTGTTCAAAAGAGATTAACTTGCGCATAGCGATGATTGGACATAAGCGCTACGGCTCTCGAGAGGGTGGTGTAGAGGTCGTGGTAACTGAGTTGGCCCGCCGAATGGTTGAGCTTGGCCACGAGGTGACCTGCTACGACCGTTCGGGCAGCGATGTCATGACCGGCTGCGCCGCGGATTGCCGCGGGCGCGTCATCGACGGCGTGCACGTCGTGCCGGTTAAGACAATCGACAAAAAAGGCCTCGCTGCCCTTTCGTCATCATACTTTGCCACCAGGGCCGCAATTAAGGACCGCCCCGATGTGATCCACTACCACGCCGAGGGCCCCTGTGTACCCCTTCCGCTGGCGAAGCTTGCCGGCATCCGGACCGTCGCCACCATCCACGGCCTGGACTGGCAGCGCGCCAAGTGGGGCAGGCTTGCGAGCACCTACATCAAGATGGGGGAAAGGGCGGCTGCCACCAAGGCCGACGGCCTCGTCGTCCTGTCCAAGTCCGCCCAGTCCTACTTTCAGGACGTCTATGGCCGCACGACGACGTTCATCCCCAACGGTATCGAGCCAAAGCAATATAGGCCGGTTAAGCAGATAAAGGATAAATGGGGGCTCGATGCGGGCTCATACCTGCTGTACCTGGGCAGGCTCGTCCCCGAGAAGCGTCCCGAGCTCTTGATCGAAGCCTTCAAGGAGCTCGATACGGAGAAGAGGCTCGTCATCGCTGGCGGCGGTTCGGACACATCCGAGTACGAGACGTCGCTGCGTGTGGCTGCGCAGGGCGACCCACGTGTCCTCTTCACCGGATTCGTCAACGGCGAGCCCCTGGAGGAGCTGTACTCCAACTGCTATGCCTACGTGCTGCCTTCCGACGTGGAGGGAATGCCAATGAGCCTGCTGGAGGCCATGGCCTACGGCCGCTGCTGCGTGACGAGCGATATCCCAGAGTGCGCAGATGTCCTTGCGGGCAACGGCGTAACTTTCGATAAGGGCAGTGCCGATTCCCTGCGGGCCGCGCTGCGAGACCTGCTCGCTGACAGCGACCACGGGAGAGTTCTCGGCGCCGCCGCCAAGGCACACGTCGAGAAAACCTACAACTGGGACTCCGTCGTCGAACGGACCCTCGAATTGTATTCCACTTGATCTTGAAAGGTTAAATAGATGACCGAAAAGAAACTCAACGGTACCGTCATCGTCACCTACCGCTGCAACGCGCGCTGCACCATGTGCAACCGCTACAAGGCTCCAAGCCGCCCGGAGGAGGAGCTCTCCATCGAGACGATCAAGAAGCTCCCCAAGATGTACTTCACCAACATCACCGGCGGCGAGCCCTTCATCCGCCAGGACCTCAAGGACATCGTGCGCGAGCTCTACAAGAAGTCCGACCGCATCGTGATCTCCACGAACGGCTTCTTCACCGACCGCATCATCGACCTGTGCGAGGAGTTCCCCAACGTCGGCATCCGCATCTCCATCGAGGGCCTGCAGCAGACCAACGACAAGATCCGCGGCCTGGATAACGGCTACAACCGAGGCTACGCTACGCTCAAGAAGCTCGTCGAGCTCAAGCACCCCGACGTCGGTTTCGGCATGACGGTGCAGGACCTCAACGCGCCCGACCTGGTCCCCCTCTACAAGATCTCCGACGAGCTGGGCATGGAGTTCGCCACGGCGTCGCTTCACAACAGCTTCTACTTCGTAGAGGCCAAGAACATCATCCACGACCGACCCATGGTGGCCAAGAACTTCGAGGACCTGGTCAACGAGCTTCTCAGGTCCAGCAGCCCCAAGAAGTGGTTCCGCGCCTACTTCAACCACGGCCTCATCAACTACATCTACGGCCAGCCCCGTCTGCTGCCGTGCGACATGGCGTTCGACACCTTCTTCATCGACCCCTACGGCGACGTCATGCCCTGCAACGGCACCAAGGACAAAGAGGTCATGGGCAACCTCAACGAGGAGTCCTGGGACGAGCTCTGGAACTCCGACCAGGCCGAGAGGGTCCGCGCGAAGGTCCGCCACTGCGACCGCAACTGCTGGATGATCGGCTCGGTGAGCCCGGCCATGCACAAGTACATCTGGAAGCCCGGCTGGTGGGTACTCAAGCACAAGGTGAAGGCGCTGTTCACCAAGAGGCCCTACGACATGCACGAGCTCAAGGTCGTTCGTGATTATGAGGAGGGCCGCGTCACCAAGAAGCAGCTCGACTCCTGCTCCACCTGCGACCTGTGTGCCAAGATCAACGACGGCCTGTCCGAGGCGTCCAAGGCCGATGCGCACGTATACGAGACGCATGAGGCGATGTAATATGAAACCTACACTTCAAGGTAAGAAGATTGCACTAATCAGGTCTGCTTCATCCGCAGTTTCTAAGAGCCAGTACAATATCCAAGAGATAGGACTCGCCAAACGTCTATCTGAATACGGTGCTGAGGTTGGCGTTTTTCTTATCAGCGATACAGGAGCGACTTATCAAGAGATAGTCCAGGACAGTCCTCGAGTTGTTGTGTTTTGGCTTGCAGGGAAAAAGATACCTGGACAGCAGGGATATTATCGTGATTTAAAGGGTATTCTGGATGCGGAATGCTATGACCTTATTCAAGCGCTTGACGACAGTCAGATAACGACGGTGCTAGTCAGCCGTTATTGCAAGAAGCGTCAGATTAAGTTCATTCTTTGGCAGGGCATGTATGAAAACTACAAAGAGGCGTATAAGAAAATTATCCAGTGCGTATTCGATCGCACGTTTCTACGAGAACTGAGAAACAATACCAAATACTGTCTTGCCAAGACTACGTCTGCCCGTGATTACCTTGTTTCAAAGGGTTTTCCTTGGGCAAAAATTATTCCTGTTGGACTTGAGCTAAGTAACTTTCAAAACCCGATTAACAGAGATTATAGGAATGAGCTCGGAATTAGCGCAGACAAAAAAATATTACTTTATATCGGCAAGGTAGAGTCGAGAAGGAAGCCCATCTTTTTGATGGATGTTTATGCTGATGTTAAGGCCATTAATCAGAATGTCGCCCTTGTGTATGTCGGCAAAGGAGAGATGCTTGACGAAGTACATTCCTATGTGCAGGAAAAAGGAATCAGGGACGTCTTTTTCATCGACTCCCTTTCGCAAAATGAACTACCGGCGCTTTACCGGCAATGTGACATGTTTGTCCTTCCCACGCGTTATGAGATTTTCGGAATGGTGCTCTTGGAGGCAATGTATTTCGGAATACCGGTTATTACCTATGCTGCTGCCGGCCCTCTTGACGTCATAGATGACGGCGTTGACGGTCTTGTTATGCAAGATTTTGATTGCACTAAATGGGCGCAAGCGATTACGGCTCATTTGTTCGAACTCGATGATACGACTGCAATGGGCAGGGCGGCTTCTCAAAAGATCAATAATTCTTATCTTTGGGATGATGTCGCTCTGAGATACGCGAGCGCCTACGAATCCATTCTTGATTTGCGCAAATAAAGATTTTGGTTCAGAGCACAAAGCAATGAGGACTTGGCGGTAAAAATGTTTAGCATAATCGTGCCTGTATATAACGCGGAGAAGTATGTACGCGAGTGCATCGAGTCCGTAATAAATCAAACGTGTGAGTCTTGGGAGCTCCTTCTCGTTAACGATGGCTCTACTGATGGGTCTCTTGAGATATGCAAGAGTTTCTTGGGGGACGAGAGGATTAGCGTTTTCTCGAAGAAGAACGAGGGGCTATCTGCAACAAGAAACTACGGGTTGTCTCGTGCGAAAGGTGACTATATTCTGTTTCTCGATAGCGATGATACTATCGAGCCAGACTCACTTGAACGCTTTCAGTCGATTATTAATAAAACTGGTGCAGAGGTTATCGCTGGCTACGCATACCATTTTGATGATTCCGGCGCTAAATGGCAGTCCCGCGCTTATCTCGACCTGCACGGTGCTGTTCTGGACGGTCCTACTTTTTATAATAAATCGCTATATGGGGCAAATGTAAGGTCATGCGCCCCATACTACATAACAAGTCATGAACTTATCAACCGTGCTGATTTACGCTTTGAACCCGGTCTGCTCCATGAAGATGAAATCTGGACCCCGATTTTACTGGCTAATGCTAAGTCCGTCTTCGACGATGAACACTGTTTCTATAATTATAGGATTTCTAATGCCGCATCAATAACGAGGAATCCAAAGCTGAAGGTGAGGCGAGGTGCCGACAGGGTTAAGGTAGCAAAGGTGCTTGAAAAGTACAGTCGAAGCAATCCCGCCACTGCTAGTTCGTCGGCTTTCCACGACAATATCGCTGCCCAATATATGTTCGGCGTCTATACCGGAGACCTCTTGAGTGCAGAGGACTTTAGGGTTGAAAGATTCTTTCCGCTGCAGCATGCCCGAACGGCAAACTACAAACTGAAGGCCGCCTTATTTGCCTTCAGTCCGAAAATGGCGTGCATTGCTCGAGGGCGAAAAGACAACTGAGAGGACATAATGGCTCGTTTTAACGCTAGCAACAAGATAATAGTTGTGCATTACGGCAATGTGATGTTCTATCCCCCTGTGCTTAATTTGCTGGAAAATTTGCTTTCGAATCATCGCAATGTCGTTCTTATTGCCGGCAACACTGACAGAATTCCCTCGCGCATTCTTGACCATGACGGGATCTTCGTTAAAGATATCCCGCTAAGCGACAGCTCAGATCCTATAGGTAGGGTTAAGCGTAGGCTATGCATTGGCAGGATGTATAAGGACGCTTTAGATAGTTTCTACTCAGATGACGATGTTGTTTGGACCACCACAGATTCGACTGTACGCGCTTTGAGCACGGCACTTGATGGCAAAAAACATGTTTTACAACTTATGGAACTGGAAGAGTCTTTCCCGTTATTTAGCGGCGCAAGATTCCTGAAGTTTGACTTGCCCAGCTATGCACGTAAAGCATGGAAAGTTGTAGTTCCTGAGCAGAATAGGGCTTATATCCAGCAAGTTATGTGGAACCTTCCCCAGGTTCCCAAAGTTTTGCCGAACAAGCCGTATTCATTGGACCCTGGATACGCTGATGACCAAATTTCATTCCTGCTCGACAGGCTTAGGCAGGAGGATAGAAAAATCGTCATGTATCTCGGCGTAATGAGCGTCGATAGGAACCTCGGACCTTTTGCTGAGGCTGTCGAGATGATGGGGGAGGACTTTGCTCTTTATGTGCTCGGTAAAGTACCAGAAGGACAGCAGGAAGTTTTTGATGCTTTTCTGAGCGCTCATCAGCAGGTGGTTTATCTTGGATTCTTCAATCCTCCTAGTCACCTTCATTTCCTACAGTATGCATACATTGGATTATTACCTTATATCTCGAACTATAAGAGTAAGGTTATCTCGCCATTAAATGTGCTTTATTGTGCCCCCAATAAAATCTATGAGTATGCCGGTTTCGGGGTTCCTATGGTCGGGACTGATGTCCTTGGACTGCGGATTCCATTTGAGAAATACAACATCGGGGTTTGCTGTGAGAGCCTTGAACCATCTAGTATCAGCGAAAAATTGCTATATGTTGATGCCCGACATGATGAAATGGCTTCGGGTTGCAAAGCGTTTTGTGATGAAACCGATTTGGATTCCATCGTTGCCGACATTCTGGGATAGCGATAATTCTCTCCCCTTCTTATTCACTGAGAGGTCAAGGCGTTTCATGGGCTCTTTTGCAGATATCCAAGAAAATAGGGTTTCGGTTAGCTGGATTCGTGCTGGGGTTGTGCTAAGCACTTTCCTTATGCTCGGATATCCACTTTTAACTAAAAATGAGGTACTCGGCAATAATGTCATTCGCTACATCGTGGTTTTGCTTGGTTTTGTTATGGCTATCTACGTTTCCATTACCGCAGAAGGCGATGAGGAGCTCAAGCCCTATTTCGCTAAGTTAAGACGCTATCTCGCTGGCTACATTCCGATTGTTGTATTTACTACACTTTGGACTGCTGCCTTTTATGATTATTCGCTTGACACTATATTGAGAGTGATTACCCCCTATAGCTACATTTTTTTTGCATACCCTCTTATCTTTATCTTCAAGAGGGATGGCGGTCCTCTCAGATTACTTAAAGTCGTTGCAGTGCTCGTTGTTGGGATTTTGATTTGCAAAGCCATTTCTTGGTATTGCTACAACTACAGCGGAAAGCTTGTGTTCGAACGACTTCTCTTTGAGTATGAGGACTGGTTTAGAGGTGGTTTGCAAAGGGTTAATGCTGGGTTTCTCATTGGGATTCTTCTTGCTGTTGCCATGTGCTTCATTGTTGAACGCAGGGCTTGCATTCTTCAAATTTTAATTCTTGCTGGATTGGTGTTTTTCACGCTATTCGTTTCTGCGTACCGCTATCAGATGTTGTCCGTGATTGCCGCTTGTGTTTTTGGACTCTTCTTTGTAAGCCATAGGTCAGGCATTGGCTTGTTGCAGCGCACGGTAATAATTATTGTGATAATTCTTGTCGTCACTAGTAATTATTCTCAGGCCTTCTTCGATACTTTCTCTACAACCAATTCGGTTATGAGCCAGTCGACACAAGTTCGAATTGATAATATTTTGCACTATTGGAATTTAGTAACCAATAATTGCAGCGTGCTTGGCCTTGGACTTCTTACTTCAAGCAATTCGCAGGCTGCAGCTATGATGACGTATGGCGTAAACCATGTTTATTGGCTTGAAGATATTGGCATACTTGGAGAGTTCTTCAGATTCGGCCTTCTCGCTTTTTGGACCTACGGTTATTTCGTTTATCTAGCCATTGGCTCCTCTTTTCGAATCTTAAAAGATGGTAATTCACGAGGAACGGCCGTTCTGGTAATTTCTGCCGTATCCTATGCTCTTCTTTCCTGTCTTGCGATGAATATCTTTGACGGCCAGAGAGCTTTCGATGTTCCTTTTTATCTAGCGCTTTTCTCGTATGCGTATGGATGCGCTCAAAAGAAAGAACCAGTAGGAGCATTGTCGGTCGAGCGTGATTTCTCTGACGTAAGTTTCAAGTGAGCTTTTCTGTCTTGATGTGACAGTTCATTTCTTTAAATGCATTTTTTCTTTTCAGTATTTGCTGCATTCGTTTTATAACAACGATTGGATTCTAAGTGGGAAGATTTATTGAACCCGTTAAGAGGCTTGCCGGTAAGAAGGCGCTTCATAATGGGATGTGGCTCTATTTATTGCAAATTTTTAATACGGTCATTCCTTTAGTTACACTTCCATACATCACGCGAATTCTTGGTCCTTCGCAGTATGGACTATTCTCAATTTCATTGAATCTTCAGGGCTATTATCAGGTAATTGTCGAGTATGGATTCGGGATGTCTGCTACTCGAAAGGTAGCCCTTCAGGAGAACTCTGAAGAGTCTCTTAGGGGGCTCTATTCTCGCGTCTTGGCTTCGCGTCTCATACTTATGCTTCCGTGCATAGTACTCACGATTGTCTATACATTATTTAACTACAGTCAAGTTGACCAGTGTGTTTGTCTTGCTATCCTTACAGCTACGATGATTGGGTACTGCTTCCAACTGAACTGGCTATTCCAGGGGATGCAGTGCATGCGATTCGTTTCTATTTCAAATATTATCGGGCGAACCATCTCTGTTCTGCTTATTTTTGCATTAGTGAAAAGTAACAATGATTTGTTTGTCTACTGCATTCTTTACTCGATTACTCCGATTGTTGTTAGTCTCTTAAGCAACGTTATCGCCTGGAGAAAGTTCAATATTCGTTATGTTCGAGTAACTATACCTGAAGTGCTCAGCGAGCTTAAAAGCGGATGGTTTGTTTTTACTACCCAGCTAAGCTCTAAGGTATTCGGCGCAATCGGCCTTACGTTCCTGGGTTTTTTTGCTTCAAGTTATGAGACTGGTATTTATGCTGCTATACAAAAAATACCCACAGTTATGTTGCTTGCCTGGTCTCCAATTAGCCAGGTTCTTTACCCAATTTCAAGTCAGCGGATTGTAAGCTCTTATGGTGATGGCAAGGCTTTCGTGCGACGTACAAGAAAGTGGGTCTTCCCTCCGTTTTTGTTCGCCGCTCTTCTCATAGCTATATTAGCCAAACCAGTGATTGCCATCGCTTTTGGCGATGAGTATGCAAATTTCTTTTATTGGATCTATCCGCTATTGGCATGGGTTGTTGTTTCCATCAATAACAACTTTCTTGGCATTCAAACATTGCTTGCGAGCGGCCATGATAAAGAATACAGCCGCTGCTTTAATATATCAGTTGTTTTTACTGTGCTTTCAAATCTAGTTCTAATTTATTTATTTCATGGTGACGGTGCCTGCCTTGCACCCCTTCTCTCTGAATTGGTTCTTTGGGTCTTACTTATTGATGTAGATAGGAAAATCGCAAAAGACCAGTTTGTTAACGCAAGTTAGCTGCCTTTATCTTGTAACCAATAGTTCAGCTTCTATTTATAATTTTTCGAGGATGGATGGCTAAATGAATGTAAAAAGCTTTTTGAATCAATACTGCCCGAATTTTTACGCCTGGCTTCAGTATAAGAACCGCATTCGAGTAATCAAGGCTCACTCAAGAATGAGTGATGATGAGCAGCTTAAACAGGTTGCTAGCCTTTACAAAGAAAAAACCGGGCATGATTTGAATTTCGGGAATCCAAGGCGCTATACGGAGAAAATCCAATGGCGAAAGATGTTCGGTTTAGATCATAATATGGCTCTCCTTTCTGATAAGTTTGCTGTAAGGGAATGGGTTTCTGATAAGTTGGGACCCGAATACCTTATTCCATTGATCGGTGCTTGGGAAAGTGTTGACGATATCGACTGGGATGCTCTTCCGCAGTCTTTCGTACTTAAAACGAATAATGCTTCGGGAACTAATCTCATTGTTCCCGACCGAAGTAAGTTAAACCTTACGCTGGCTAAGAAGACGCTTAGTCGTTGGATGAAGATGCGCTACGGATGGTTGACTTTTGAGAAGCAGTATCTTTACATTAAGCCAATGGTAATTGCTGAAAAGTATATGAAAGATGCCAAGACCGATGAACTAAATGATTACAAGTTCCTATGTTTCGACGGTGCCCCTAAATTCGTTTGGGTAGACTGCGATAGACAGGTTAATCATAGGCGAGCGGTCTTTGATTTAGATTGGCGGCTTGTAGAGTGGAACCAGCTGAACTATGGCCTCCCTACTAACTTACCCCCTAAACCTGATTGCTTTGACGAAATGAAAAAGTGCGCTCAAATCTTAAGTGCCGGATTTCCACATGTTCGAGTGGATTTCTATGACATCAATGGGCGAGTATATTTTGGTGAAATGACATTCACCAACGGCAGCGGGTACGAATGTATATATCCCGATGAATATGATTTTAAGCTTGGCGAATTATGGAACGAGCCCAAATAAGCCAAGGGAAACAAAGGCTATTTTCATTGTTTTTAATACCGAATCATCTCCCTGCTTATTTGAAACAGTGCATCTTAGTAAATTTGCAGAAAGGTTATTACTTATGAAGAAAGTGATGCTCGTCTTCGGCACCCGCCCGGAGGCCATCAAGATGTGCCCGCTCGTCAACGAGCTGAAGGCGCGCAGGGATGAGTTCGAGACTGTCGTCACCGTGACCGGCCAGCACCGTGAGATGCTCGACCAGGTGCTGCGCGTCTTCGACGTTACGCCCGACCACGACCTGGCGATCATGAAGCCGGGCCAGACGCTGTTCGACGTGACGTGCGACGTGCTGCTTAAGCTCAAAGCCGTCCTCGAGGACGAGAGGCCCGACGTCGTCCTGGTCCATGGAGACACAACGACTAGCTTCGCCGCGGCGCTTGCCTGCTTCTACCTGCAGATCCCCGTGGGCCATGTGGAGGCCGGCCTGCGCACGCACGACATCTACAGCCCCTGGCCGGAGGAGTTCAACCGCCAGGCGGTCGACATCGTTAGCGAGTACTATTTCGCTCCCACGGAGGCGAGCAAGCAGAACCTGCTCGACGAGGGCAAGCCCGAGTCCAAGATCTGGGTCACCGGCAACACCGGCATCGACGCCCTGCGCACCACCGTGCGCGATGGCTACTCCCATCCCGAGCTCGAGTGGGCCGAGGGCTCCCGCCTCATCCTCATCACGGCGCACCGCCGCGAGAACCTGGGCGAGCCCATGCACCGCATGTTCCGCGCCATCCGCCGCGTGATGGAGGAGCACCCTGACACCAAGGCGATCTACCCCATCCATATGAACCCGCTCGTCCGCAAGGCCGCCCACGAGGAGCTCGACGGCTTCGACCGCCTTCACATCATCGACCCGCTCGAGGTGCTCGACTTCCACAACTTCATGGCCGCCAGCCACCTCATCCTCACCGACTCGGGCGGCATCCAGGAGGAGGCCCCGAGTCTGGGCAAGCCGGTGCTCGTCATGCGCGACACCACGGAGCGCCCCGAGGGCGTGGCCGCCGGCACGCTGAAGCTCGTCGGCACCGAGGAGGACGTCATCTACCGCGAGTTCAGCCGTCTTCTCTCTGACGAGACTGAGTACGAGTCTATGAGCCATGCATCGAATCCCTACGGTGACGGCCATGCTAGCGAGCGAATTTCAGACGCACTAGTAAGAGGATTATGCTGAGTTCTTTCATGCGGATCGTATAACTTGACAGGATATTCCCATCTTTAACCAATACGGGTGACGGGAAGGATGTAGATTTTTGATTGGAGAAGCCAATGAGCGAGGAACAGGCTTTCATAGAGTTGCCGGAAAGAAACAACCTTTATGAGGTTGATGAGGAATTGGAGGAGGGAGCAAAACTCTGCGAAAAGTTTCTTCTTCTTCCGGACAGATATAAAGATCGTGAAACTAAAGTCAGACTAATGCTGAGGAATAAGTTTTGTGGTTGGACGCTCAAAGACGAGTTGGTTGTTTCGCTGGGATTGACGGTTGGGGATACTGTTTCAGTTGAAGTTTCGATTATCGGCGGACCTGGCCTTATCAGCGAGAACGGGGATGTGGATTTATTTGCCTGCGGCGATGTCGCCAATAGTCTATTAGACATTGCGTGTAGCAACAAAGGTCCGGAGAACTGTATTGTCGACTGCAAAGTTAGGCTTACTTACGAAAAGGCGCCCATCACGAGCAGTAACAAGCTTGTATTCAAGGCGTCCGTGGTCTTGGAGGAGATTATCGATTTCGTGGGTGTTGATGATGGCTTTGGTCGGGTCGATCGAGCTAGGAGTTCTCTTGCAGATTTTGTTCTTGCAAATCTTCAGTAATAAGATTTGAAACTTACCGGAATGAAAAACTCAAAACAAGAACTATACTCGCTGTTGCCTCAGCATGAAGATAGCATATTTGACTACGCTATCCGTCTTTTTGGCAATATCCGAAGCCTTTCACGGAAGCTCGATCAACATGATGTTCGTGAGCTGCTTCTGAACATAGGGATTGACCCTGATTGGTCGGCAAGTCGCCTTGATGGAGAATCGATTGCTCATTTATTGACGCAACGCAGCTCGGGTGGCGACTCAATAGAAGATTGTTCCAAGGCCATCTTGCTGCTCATTCTTAATTGCGGACAACTGTCCTCTGACGTCAATTCAAAAGAAAAGAACTTGCAGCTTGAGGACGATGATAAAGACACTGTCAACAGGAAGGCCGCCATAGCGCCCATGGCGGAGAAAAGATCATCGTCTGTAGCAGTTTCGGATACTGATATAAGTATGACTGAGGCGAATCTCAGGTTATTGATGCAGGGTTGCTATGAGCGAGCCATGAAGGCCGCTTGTGCTTGGTCATTTGGGGATTTATATCCTGTGCTGTTCTCCATTTCGGGAACATTGTTTCTCACCCTTTTGACCTCGAACTTTCATGATGCGCTGTTCTTGTCGTCCAACGCGATCAAGAGTATTGCCTGGTTCATTTGCATACTGGCTGGCATATTGGGCATAGGTGCGGTTGCTTATCATTTTTGGCATAAACCAACAAAACTAGCAAATGAAAGAGACGGGGCGATTGACGAGTTAATCGGCAAAGTTTACGAAAAGGCTGATTAAATTGAATGCTGCATTGGTGAGATTGGAGTGTTCGAAGATGAGTCCATCGCGATGAAGTAGCCATATACTGGTTTCAATAGACGCGACAACTACACATTTCTCTCTGAAGATCAGGATGGGGACTATGTATTAAGTTCGAATATACCTGCACTGCAACAACCCAAACTTTATATGCAAAACGAGTTGTTATCCCTAGCCGGTACTTGTTATCTGCGGGATCGGCATTTGATGTAGTTAAGACCCTGACCCCACTTTTAGAAGAAGGAGTAATTGTTCCGGATCTCAGGGAGGGGTACTTATCCTTCACTGACTATGTCAGCAACATTGAAATTCCAAACCCGGAGCAACTTAAACACGCGAAGTTCCTCGATGAGCATGCTTCAACAATCTATTCATTTGACTCATATGGTCAAAGCGATATATATAAGGCTTCATTAATACGAGACATTTCAGAAGGTGGATTGCTATTTAAGCGTCTTTCAGCCGAAGGGGTTTCACCTCTTCGGCTTAGGTTATTGAAGAATGAATTATTGTCGCTTGAGGGCAGTCGAAGCAAGTTCGAAAACGCCGCAAGAGACAATGGCATTGAACATAGCGAGCTTATCTCAAAATGGGCGGCTCTTAGGTACTACACTACGCCTGCAGAAATATGTCCACGATGCATCAGGGATTTCCCATTTCAGTTTCTAATGAACTGCGCAGTAGCGGTTTATCGGTGCCATTGCTTTTGGAAAATCCTGAGCGATATGGTGGTGTCCCCCAACCGATGGCACTTTCATATGAGGCGATGGTATCTTTACCTCAAGATATTTCTCTTGATGAACTTGCTTTTCTCAGCAACATCGTTCTAAAAATAAGGTAAAAAGTTTCTTGCGGACCTGCAAAATTCGCTTCTATTGCAGAAGACGGATTTAAAGACCAGGTACACGTCATCAACCAAATGCTCGCTGAAGCAATCGCCACTGAAAAAATTGTCCCATAAACTGCAGCGTTTTTCTCTCGACTGTCTTAGAGGCGAAGCCCCTTCTTGATTCTTTCTTGGGGATTCGGAGTATCTCTTGGCGATTCAGAAGGCGCCCTTGCTGGAGTGGCTCTATCTCTACTAAATCGCCACATCGACAGCGCTATTCTAGAAAAACGCGCTCCTTTCCTCGAGACATCTGAGCAGTTTAATCGCGATGTCTATACATATCAAAAGAGATACTTTTAGCGCTACTATTTTGCTATCTTTGTTCTACCAGGCTAGATAACATGTGATGATTCGAGGCCGCAAGGCATCCGAATCATCACATGTTATCTAGCCTGGTAGAAATTTATTGCTGCATAGCTCTTCTGTCCAAATTCAAAACATGGGCACTGTAATAGCGTGTGTATTAATCATATGATACTGATAATAGCCCTTGTCTGCATTAAAGGAAGCATATATTGAGCGGCAACTTTGATAGCCAGACGGAACTCGTGCGGTTCCTTGCTAACGAATTTCGCAAGGCGATTGAACGCGCTCTTGAGACCGACAGACACGACCTACTCGTCGCTCAGCCTGAGCAGCGGATTTTATTACTAAGATTCGCCCAGGTCTATAATGTGCTGCATGTTGATTATTAATAAGGTGGGTCTTTGTGGATATTGATGGTTCGAATGTTGTTTCAAACAATGTAATCGGTTCATATTCTCAGGTATCTATTACACAGAATATTGTTCATACGCAAGATTGCGCTGTAAACCCCATTCCTCATCAGTTACCACTTGCTCCTGATTTATTTGATCGAATTGATATTCGGAATTCTCTCTTGTATAGTCTTAATTCCGGAAAGCGAATATTTCTTTTTTACGGTGCTCCTGGAGTCGGCAAAACATACTGCTTAACCAAATATGCCAATGAGCTTGCTGATCGTTTTTCGGACGGTCATATCTTTGTTGATTTGAATGACTATCGATCTCTTGATGGATCCCTTAATATCGACGAGCTCTATAAATTTGTCATTCGATCATTAACGATAAAAAGCGCTTCCAATCTATCTGATATAAAAAGTCTCTTTAGATCAGTCACGTTTGAGAAGAAAATTCTACTTGTCCTAGACAACGTTTCCGATTCACTTGATATTGATTCCCTAGTTTTGAACTCAGATGAATGCTTAATTTTATCTGCCGGTAATTGTAGAGAAGCCTGCGCATCTTATTTACATAGATTTAAGAGCATTCCAATTAATTCTTTCAATTCGGTAACCTCTGTCTCCTATCTCAGGGATCAGTTGAGGGAATGCGATCATGTCGATTTCGATTCTCTTGAAAACGACCCCTTATTCCATCAATTAATCTATGTTTGTGACGGTTTGCCTATTGTTTTGAGCAGGGCTGCGTATTTGATACGAGACAATGTCTATTCGCTTAAAGATATTGTTACAAGCCTATCAAATCCAGAACTAGAGCCTTTGATGGGTGCTTTGGATCTTGAGGTCGCACATTTTGATGATCCTTCTTCAATTTTATATTCCTTGCTTGGTCGTCTTGGCGGAGGGCCAATTGCACTTTCATCCTTAACTTGCATAAGTAGCATGAAAGGCGCGGTAGCGGCTTTGCATGGAAAATCACTCATCGAGCGTTCGTCAACAGCTTGGATGGCGTCTTGTTCTTCCCTTGATTCACGACCTTTAATTTCGATGAATCGTCAGATTTCTAATTATGCAAAAACCTATAATCCGAAAGATACCATCTCTTTTAAAGCTGTTGTTCGGTCAGTAGTCCGGTACTACTGTTCCCTAATCGTCACACTTGATAATGTGCTTACCCCCAATCGGTTAAGAGTGTCTTCTAGCTCTCTGTTTGACTCGGATTTATTTTCCGAGATTAACCAATCAAATGCCGCAGACTATTTTCTTTCAATTCGTTTTGAACTATTTTCTGTCCTGGATTTGGCCTTCGATTTCTCACTATATTCCGAGGTGCTTTCTATAGCCGATTCCTGTTGGACTTTCATCTATGACAACGGGCTCTTCAGCCGAGGTCTTCACGTATATTCGCTCGGGCATCGTGCGGCTGTTAACTTAGATCGTTCTGATGCAGCATCTAGGATGCTTGCCTTATTATCTCGCTGCCAGCTACGGTTAAGCATGTATGAAAAATCATCGACTTCAATTTCGCTTGCCATTGAGCTGTCAGGTGATTCAACAAATCATACACTTAAAGGCTCTTTGCTGGAATTTAAGGGCCATACATTAAGGGAGGGGATTGCAGACTTTGATTTTGCAATCTCTTGCTACGAGGCAGCAATTTCTGAGTATCTGCAGTGCGATCCCGTAAACTATCGCGGGATCGCTATCGCTAATTTCTCGATTGCGGAGTCTTATTATGCACAAGGCGACTATCGATCGGCCCTTGACAGAGTCCAATCGGAGTTGAGTTCAGCCAACCAACTGGAACCTAATATGCGTTCAAAGATCGAGTTGCTTGTCGCTCATTGTCTATTTAAACTTGGCGAGCTCAAGAATGCTAATTCATTAGCGCGTAGCTGCTTGGAAACTTGCTCGAGTGGCGGATTGAGCGGAGTTTTTGCGGATGCTTATCAGCTTTTAGGGGACATTGAGTTCGATTTGAATAAAAAGGAAGAGGCGGTACGTTTATATTCTATATCCAGTGAGATTTATTCTCAGTTGGGAGATGTCGCTCAATGCAATATCGTTGCAGGCAAAATCCAACTTGTGAGCTCTTAGCCTTTCGTTAGGGAAACAAAGTGGCTATTATTGATTGTCGCTAATATGCATCGCGTCTTATTATGTTTTAGTAAGTACCAAATTGCTCGAGCGGTCAATATGCTATTCGGACAATCAGTTTGTACCTTAAACAGATTTACTCTATTTAGTATTGCTATCCATTCAGAGTCTTTATTTATACAAACTAGCTTGGTTGTATCGCTTTGTGTGTCCATTAAACGGCTTATGAATTTACTCGAAAGAGTATTGTCTATGACTACTATTTCAGGTGGTGCTAAGTTAATTGAAGGCATCGCCTCCTTTTCTATGAGTTGGATTCTGGGGCCATCGAATACCCAGTTGTAATCCAATGATGAACTTTTAAATGCTTTTATGTTAAGAATCGCCTCGCCTTTTTGTTGTTTTACCAGCGTTATGGTTCGATAGATTTCATTATCTATCTGGATTGGTCGCGGTCGTTGCGCCAGAGTTTTTTCCGGCGCTTTGTTACCAACCTTTATTCCTAGTATCGAATATGCCAAGTGTTGAATCGATTCTAATGAGTGTCCAACGTTTGCAAAAGCTGTTGGCTCCAAGCGATTTGTTTGTAATGGCGCAGCTTCCAAGGCTCTAATTACCTTTAGAGCCTTATAGCTGTTCTTTATAGGTATTGAATTAATATTTGCATGCTCAACTATGGCAATCCCCTTGGGGATGCTATCTTCGCTCGGTTCGTATCTTAAAACCGGTTTGCCTATTGAGGCACCATAGTTTGTAACTGATCCATAATCGCCAATTACGATATCTGCGGCAATTATCGCAGCTTCCCAGCCTATTTCATGTGGAACGATTTTTAGCCCTGCGTACAACTCCTTTTTAAACCATGTTTTTATTTGCCATTCGCCATGTGCTGCCCAGATATACGGATGAAGAACCATCGCCACTCTGTATTCCGTATATGGAAGTTCCCTTAGTAGATCTTCTGCAATTGTTCTTATATTTGATAAAAGTGAATTTGGCCCCCAGGTTGAAGTGATTATTACCAGCTTTTGGGTATTGCAATTTAATGCAGCCCTGTATTCTTCTCTATATTTTTCCGAGTATAGGATTTTGTCAAAAACGGGATCGCCCACATAAACGGTTTTAATATTTGCTGGTAAGTCGGTTATTTCACTCTTTGAAGTCGGCTCGCAAATATATGTCGGATATTCTCTTGTCTTTAAGCGATTTATGGCTTTTAGGGTGGAGTCGTATGCCCCCGATTTACCTAATGCGGGTCCATGCTGAAATAGCAAAAGTGTTGCGTCAATCTTTTCAAAATCGCCATTAGGACTTGCTGCTATTGCTAGGTCAAATTTTTTGGTCTGAGCAATATCCCATGGCAGCAAAATGCATCCGGCATCTTTCAAATACAAATCGAGCGACCTGTCAACTATTGATTTTGGTTCAGGTATTGTAAAGACGCATTGGATTCTGGTGTCGGCAAATATTGCAGAGCATACTTCTTCAAGTCGACTGAAAATGTAGTCAGCCCTGATGATAAGCAGCACTAGTTTTTCGAATTGTACGGTGTTTCTTTCTGGTGTATTTATGGGGACAAATTTAATATTGCTCGGGGGGGGGTGCTCATTGACGCTGCTTTCGTTACTATCAAACTACCTTTTGCGATATGTTGATGCTTGACCCGGTATTTCCGATAACGATGTTGCTATTCGTTGAGTTAACGTCGATATCGAGCTCGTTATTGGCAAATACGGTGGCCATACGTTCCCATGCATTTATGAGACGGTCTAATTCCGGATCGCGCCTAAATTCATCCATCTTTTTGATCATTTGATTTGGATCTGATAGTTCGATCAAAACATCTGCTTCAGACACGTCATCGGCTGTGACAAATTTTGACGTAAGACCGCAAATGAGCCTTTGGGTTAATACCCACAAGCCTGAACCTAGCGCACTTGCTCCGCCTTTTGCCAATCCATTAAAACAAGCTTCGATAAGAGTGGGAAGGTCCATATCCGTGCCTTTCGTATGTGTCTAGCACATTTAATTATAATCTTTCAGATTACTAATTTTGAACCATCGGAATTTTTTGCGGGTGGAAGACCCTGTTAGGCCTCTCACTGCGTCTCACGTTCTCCTTAATGGTCCTCTCAGCGCTGCTGAGTTAACGCCATTAGCGTGGTGGCAGCGGGGAAGCACGGCGTGCGCATTTGAGGATCGCTTCCGCCTAGAGCGTTTTTTTGCATATCCTAAAAAGTGACCACAGGGATCCCCCACGGCTCTAGCCTTAAGTCCGTTCTGGGGAGTTCGCCTGATGATTTTCTTAATGGGCGTATATCCAATAAAGCTATGGTGGCATTCAGATAGAAACACCGATGACTAAGATTGTTAAGATGGCAATGCATTCGCTAATAATCATCCGATACTATATCGATTAATAGCTTAATGGCACCGATCGGTTCTTAAGGAATAGCATTCGGTGTCGGCGGGATCTTGTGGATGTTTTGACTAAGGAGTTGCCTTGGCTTCTAAATCGACTGACATAATTGAAGTGGACGTTGATGGCGGCATTCGGAATGAACAGCTAGCATTTCTCCGCAAAGTCTTTGCCAATGCACATGTCAATATATTAATCGGGTCGGCATTCTCATTGAAAGTCGTTCCGACACTCGGTCACAGGGAGTCGTGGTTTCAGGAAGTTGACGAGCGTCTGCGCGATCGGTCGAGTTCCAATTGGAATATTGTTCGAAGCCTTTTACGCCTTGAGTACTTCCGTTCTGTAATGTGGCCCCTTTATGATGCGTCGCCAACGCCGGAGCAAAAAAATTTTCTTTCGGCAGCTCGTCGATTGATTTCCGATAGGGGAACAACTCTTCTCCCGAAGCGCCTGAATGTTTTTACCACCAATTATGATCCGCTGATCGAGGTAGCACTCGAGGAGCTGGGGATTCCTTTTAATGATGGGTTTGCGGGGCGGATGTCTCCGAGGTTCGACTCCTCATCTTTCAGTCGACTCATGTGTGAACAATCGCTATTCATGGAATACACGTCTCAGGTGACGACAGCTAACGTGCTTAAGCTCCACGGGTCCCTAACGTGGAGGCGCAACGATGATGGGGCCATTACCTATTCGGCTTTTAAGGATCTTCTCGCCTCATGCCTCGATGGCTGCGATGGGGCTCTCGAGCTGCCGGTTGCTGGCAACGTGAACGAACTGATTGTCAAGCCTTGCGACGAGGATGGGATATCGACGTTGGAAAAAATGGCGTCGAATCTGCCCGAAGGTGAAAAAGAGCTGATTCGTGCATTCGGGCGCAATTACGATTCAACGATGTGCGTCGTCAATCCCGCGAAGAAGAAATTCGAGGAAACTGTTCTCGAGCAAAGCTACTATGACTTGCTTCGCATTTTCGCGAACGAGCTTGACAGGAACAATGCGTTGCTCCTGGTGTTTGGGTTTTCATTCGCCGATGAGCATATTCGTGAACTCACGAAAAGAGCCGCACGCTCCAATCCGAAATTACTAATCATTATCTCCTGCTATCATCGGGAAGCCGCTGATAGCTATCGTGCCTTTTTTCCCGACATGGACAACGTCTTTTATCTCGTACCGCAAGAAAATGGGGTTATTGGCCTCAATGAGCTTACAGAGGTGATAAGATGCGCGACGAGCTAGACCAAGATTTCCTTCTTGTAGGAGAGGTTGCCGAGGTCCGAGGCACCGTGGTTAAGGTGAGGGTATACAGCGAAGCCAACGAGGCGAGCACGTTCTTCCACGGCTCGCTTGTACGTGGGGTGTCAGTTGGGGGATATGTGCGAATTCCCTGTGGCTACGACGATGTGATAGGTATCGTAGAAGGGGATTATCAGCAGGAACGCAGGGCTTCGTCATCTGCTGATTCCAATAAACGTGAGGCTCCGGGGTCGTATCTGGATCGCTACGTGGACGTTTCGATATTCGGCAGCTTCGCTGCGGGTAAATTCAAGCGCGGCGTGGAAGTTCTTCCCCTGGTCAGATCGAAGACGTACCTTCTTCCCCCAAAGAAGCTTGAGATTGTTAATTCGACCTCGTCTATCTCCGGCTCTGGGTTCCGAGTGGGAAGCCTGGCTGGGCATGATGGGATCGACGTAACGCTGCCGTTCAACGCTTTATTCGCGAGCCATATCGGCATCTTCGGCAATACCGGTTCCGGCAAATCGAATACACTTTGCCGGATCTTTACGGATTGCCTCTGCCAGCGCACTTGCCAAGAGGATAGCGTATTCTTATTTATTGATTTTAATAACGAATATACATCAGATTCTGTGCTGTCTCGCGACAAAGCCGTATACAGGCTCGATACGAGGAATGGTGGCGACCGAATTCCCGTATCTTCAGATTTCTATTTTGATGTTGACATGTGGGCAATGCTCTCTAAAGCAACTGAGAAGACCCAGCGGCCTTTTTTGAGACGTTGTATAAATAAGGCCCAAAAGGTCAAGGACGCTAATAACTCCGGACAGTATCTGCGAGGAATGATAAAGAATCTTCTTGGCGGATACTGTGGATCGGCTCCGGTTTTCGATGAGCAGCGCGATGACCTCGCAAAACTCTTCTCGCTTGTGCCCGGCATCAATAGAACCGATATCGAAGATGCGCTGGATTCGATAGAAGTGTTTAGGCGTAACGATCCGCCGCTACTTCGGTTGCGCAACTCGTCAGCTTATCTCAATTCCCCAGAGGATGCGGAGCGCGTTTTTGCCTCGTTGAGGATCGAGGAGTTGCCCTGCGATGCATTGGCCGAGGATACGCCATTGCTGCTTGAGTTCATTGTCAGATATCGTCTTATCGAACTCACCCGCTCTGGCGTTGCCGTTCGAGAGCACATAGCGCCAATGATCCAGCGTTACGCCTCGGAGCTTGCGGAGGCTTCGAAACTCTACGAACCGCAGGATAGCTGTATCTGGCGAGGCGGTAAAAGCGTTATGGTGGTTTCGCTTCGCGACGTGAACCTTGAACAGAAGAAAGTCGTGCCGCTTGTTATCGCCAAGACTCTGTATCGGATGCAGAAAACTCGCGGGCAGTCCGATCTGAAGAGCAGCGCCCACCTCGTCGTGGATGAGGCACACAACATTCTTTCTTATTCATCCCAGCGCGAAAGCGAGAGCTGGCGCGATTATCGACTGGAGACATTCGAGGAAATAGTCAAAGAGGGCAGAAAATTCGGCATGTATTTGACGGTTTGTAGTCAAAGGCCGGCCGACATCTCGCCCACGATTCTTTCCCAGATGCACAACTACTTCATCCATCGACTTGTTAATGACGAGGATCTGAGGGCTGTGTCGAAAGCCGTGTCTTTCATAGACAAGGCAAGCTTGAGTATGATTCCGGTATTGCCGCAGGGGTCGTGCATAGTGAGCGGGACGGCGACGGCGTATCCGATGCGCATCCAGGTTGACCCTCTTGACCTTGAAAAACAGCCGCTGAGCTACGATAGAGACCTTGCAAAGGCCTGGGGAATCAGTGGATAAGGAGGGGGCGGCGTGGCAATAATGAACTCTCTAGAGCTATTGGTGAATGAGAGCAGAGGGCGGGGTGTATCGGCTATAACCGATGCACCCCGCCCTCTATTAGTCTCGAAAAATACAATCACAACAACTACGAACGCACGTTTAATACTATCCATCATAAGATATGGGCAATCAACTGGTTAACAATCATTTGACTAAGTGTTGCAAGGTGAGATATTAATCGACTGGAGTTCACGGCAATGCAAGCAAAAGAAGTAACTGAGAAAGTTAAATGCTTCATGGAATGCGATACCAATACTCTTCAAGCGTTAGTCCTGTATGGCGAATGGGGTACAGGTAAAACGTATTATTGTGAGCACGATCTTAAAGCCGCACTTGATGAAATTGGAATTAAGATATGCCGCGTTTCATTATTCGGCGTTTCCGATTATGAGGAAGTTTTCAGTAGAGTTATGGCCTCAGTATTTCATTTTTGCGAAAACTCTATTAATCGCCTCGATGCCGCTTTAAACGTCCTCAAGAAGAGTGTACTTGCAGCTGGAAACTCGATAGTTAGTAAAAAACTTGCTAAACTTGGAATTCAAATGTCAATTAAACCCGATCTGCTATTGACTTTAATTGACATGAAGAAAGTTCTCGTGATTTTTGATGATTGCGAGCGTAGCAACTTTGCCCAAGATGACCAGACTTTTCTTGGGTTCGTCAACAATATGGTCGAAAACCATGGCTGGCATGTGATGCTCGTCAGAAATACGCCATTGTCGTTCGAGGAAGACAGTTCTATCGAAAAAGCGGTTATGGGACAAATTGCATTTGAGCCAGATTTTCAGGAACTATATAAAGTCACGATTGAGCCCAAGATGCAGCTACCCGAACATATTGACTTTAACGTTGAGAAAGCGATTCTCGATGGAATTAAAGCGTCCACCATCAATGTGAGAGCCATAGCGAGATCGATTCCCGTTATTAATTGTGTTTTAGGAACACCAATTCTTGTTGATAAGACAATAGACTTTCTTGGAAGGGCTCGGGCGCTCTCTTCATTTATCGGTTATGCAGTCTTGGCATCAGCAGGTAAAACTCCCAAGAAGCCTAACACCTCGAATATGGCCGTGAATATGATTGATGACTCTAAGGTTCTGGAATACGAATACTACTCACTTATATCTAAGGCTCTAACCCCCTTAACAGAAGGGGGAAATGTATGTCCCAAAGTCGTTGAGGATTCCTTTAGAGAGTTTGTTCTAATTAAAAACCCTGATTCTGCAGCAGACCTTGAGGCCCAAGGCATCATTGACCAATGGCATACCCTGCGTTCAATGGAAGACAATCAAGTTGAATCGTTTGCGAACCGGCTTGAAGCCCTATTGTCTGATGGACAGTATTCGCATAGATGGTTTCCTGAGATTGTCAGCATTTCAGTTGCACTAAAAAATCTGGAGTTCTGGGGTGAGACTAATCTCGAAAAACTTATTGACTCTCTAAAACGAGCTGCCAGCCGTGACCCTCAATGCAGCGCAAAATTACTGAGAGAAGAAATACCAATGTTCAATGGCTTTTACGACAAGGAAGTTGGTCAGATAATTGAGGTTCTAGCAACAAGCATTGAACACAACGAAAGAAAGCAGGATTTAAATTCCATCAGGTTCGAGCTTTCTAAAATTGACCAGAATACAGGGATATCGCTTTCCGCACTTCTCGAAGATGTCATAAAATCCCAATCCCCAAGAAAGATGTTAGGTTTGTCTGTTGAGTGCATTGTCAAATCTATCTATGAAGGAGATGCTGATTCTCAGCTATCGCTGCACTCATTTTTCCACTCAAGCATGAAGAATTACCCTGATAACAACAGTTTGGACGAAGCCATTGAATGGCTGAATAGCATTGAAGCCCAGCTAGACGAAGTCGGATCGAAATCACGAATGGGTCGATTGAGGTCCAAATGGATTCAAGAAGACCTCAAAGAAGCGATAGAAGCGTTGGATGAAAGATCACAAAGCCAGACGAAAGTTAACGATGACGATATGTGATTTAGCGTGCCTAAAAGCAACTTCCATTCCATGATTGAAATGGCTTGTTTAATGTAAACGAGAACTGCTTTGTTAGCGTCAAACATTTTTAGCCACTGATGGTCAAGCTTTTTTGACCAATCCCGGTCACTGGACAATGGCCACTGCACTTCTCCGCCGCCACTACGCCGGTGGTGCCAACGTGCCGACGATAGGAGGACCATTGAGGTGAACGAGAGACACGATGACCTACAGGAAATTATAGACGCGGCATTCTGGGAGAGTGCCGCGGTAGAGGGTGACGGGCTGATCGCCGACTTCATGAATCCCATCTTTAATTTGATAAGTTTGGCTTTGAGCAGTCGCGTCAGCAACGAAAGGAATCTTAATGGACTGGCAGGCTATATCCGCAGTAGGATCGCTGCTGTGCGCAGTGGCTACATTCTTTGCGGCTCTCGTGGCATTAGTAATGGGCTGCAGCGAACGCAAGACGAGCATTTATGCGCGTGGAATATTTTTTGAAGATGATCATTATGATTTGTTCGAGCACCATCCAAACTGTTTCAACATTGAATTTTTATGCGACGGAAATCAACCGGTGTACATCACACATGTTATCGAGGGGGCTAGGTTTAAGAAAAACGCGCGCGGAGCTAAAGGCTGGCTTAAATCAAGAATGCATATCCGCGAATATGGGATGCCGGGTAGAGGTATCCCAAATCTAAGGAAATCAAAGTACTGGACGCTACACCCCTTAAGTAGTGTAATGAAATTGGAGCCGGGCGAAGTTGGGAGTTTCGCAATTAGTTTTATAAGGCTGCAGGCGATTCAAAAAGAACGAAAGGAACTAGGCATTTTCGACCTTGATGCGCCCTTGTCTTTCTATGCTCTTGACGTGTCAGGGAAGAAATACGAGATACATTCTGGCGCAACGCCAAATTCCTTTTTAGAAGAAGCGACTGCAAAAATGACAAGGGTATCTCCTCTAACTGGAGAGCCCATTAGGGATAATGTCAAGTGATTTAAGCTGTCCAATGCTGAAAATCTTGATGGCAAAAGGCAATCAAGAACTAACAGGCGCTTTTCGCAGTCGCAGGAGTATTTGAGGCGGCGCTTCCGTTGATGCAGCGAAGGCTCCGTGACCATGGGGTTTCGGAGCCTTCTTTGATTGTTGAACGAGCTTCCCGGAATCAAGCCGGCTTGTTCTGGGCATTCTAATTCATCGGAAGCGTTAGTATCTTCTGCCTTCGGGCAATGCTTCGAACAATATCTCGGAAACCCTTTCGGCATTGCCGTTATTTCCTTCGGGGTTAGCGGCTAGGTAGAGAATAGAGCATTGGTAGTCAGCGATGTACGTAATCGGCACCTTGTATTCTCCATCGCCAACCAGCTCGGGCTGCCCTAGGGTTATTCCCTGCAACCCGACGTTCGAATAAACCGTGAATTGTTCTCCGAAAATCGTCAAGTTTTCTTTTCGCGGAAACAACAGCCTACAAGTGGTCCCTTCGCAATCTGGCGCTTCGCCTTCGATTTTTATGCTTATCGAGTCGGGCTTGAATCCAAGCCCGACTGCTTTTCCCTCGCAGATGCAACGGTGCAAGCGCTCGACATGGGCGAGCGTCGCTTTGTCGAGCGGTTCGCTTGCCCGGAACGTGACCCCAAGCGCATCCTCGACATCAACCACCTTTTTCCAGAATGGACCAATCCTGCGACCGTCGTCTTTGTCCGGGGTCTGGTTGATCTCTCCGAATCCATCGATAACGGTTTTGCCCGTTCTCAACCCGTCGGCGATAACCGCTGCCGTCAGACATCTTCTGGCATTCGGCTCGTTCGAGTTCTTGAAATCACATTTATAGTCAATCGTATGGCCTGCGGTGTTAATGCTCATGCTTACGGCAAGTGCTCCCGTATCGCTTCTGAAATTAAGGATGTCTATTGAATCCGACGGCTGCTGGATAAGGGGGACAGTGAGGTGCTCCCCGTCGCACTTCAGCGGCATTTCGATTCGCAAAGGTTCTTTGCGTGCGAGCAGCCTTGCCGCATTTGCCGCTTGGTTGTCTTCTACGGTCCTGATTAGATATCCAAAAGAAATCTGCTCGTCGTCTAAGTTGAGATTCGCCCCGCTCCCATCGAATTCGACTTCTTCGAGCGTGTTGTCCATCATTTTTTTACGGTCTCGAAGGTTATTTGTCCATTTACCATTCTTTCTTGTTTTTCAGTGAGCATAGGCCTGAGCTTCTCCATCTGGAGCGCGCTTCCATCTTTGGGGACTAGGACACAAATTTGATCGTCAGGTCGGCTCTTCCTGTATTCGAATGTATTGGGTACCGTCGAGTTGAAATAGTCGATCATTTGCTGCGGAATGGGCGTCCCCTTGCTTGGCTGTGCGAAATCTTTGAATGATCCGTACACGGTTATATCTCCCTCACCTTTGTCTTTAAGACTCGCTTTTCTTCCTGTGTGGCATCCAGTTCGTTGATCGCTTTAAGCAATGAAGACGCCTC
Organism: uncultured Collinsella sp.; assembly: GCA_902464965.1. Classification (GTDB taxonomy): domain Bacteria; phylum Actinomycetota; class Coriobacteriia; order Coriobacteriales; family Coriobacteriaceae; genus Collinsella. Next base: position 8,152 of record CABQLI010000003.1, on the reverse strand, counting down.
TCCTTCGGGAACGAAGATATCACTGACATCACCGTAGGAGAAACTGAGCAGATAGGTCGAGGGCATCCAAAGCGTTCGACGGTAATTGTCCAACATCTCATCTTTGGGCTCAGGAAGGAACCGCGGCATGCCCGTTGCGATGTCTGAAGGGATGAAGCGCCACTCGCATTCGTCTTCGAAGCAATAATTAGTCCCGTTGTTGCTGCCCCATAATGGCTTGGCAAAAGCGAGGTTGGTGACGAGAAAGTCACATAGTGTATTTGCGGGCTCGGTATCCAGGCTGTCAATTGCAGAGAATGCTGCAATTATCGCTTGACTGAAGTCCCGCGCGTAGGGCGATGTTGGAAGGATGTAATGAACGGGCTGGACGCCGTTCTTTCTGCCCCAATTCTTGCTTAGCCCAATGCCGTATGATCCGTATTGATCCATGTGCGGTTTAAGCCGATTCTTCTCCGGGACGATATCGCAAAAGCAGATCATCGGAAATGCAACTTTGCCGATTTGCTCAACGCCAAGAAAAGACAAGTCCTCGACGACGTAATTTAAGGTTAGTCCCCTTCGGGTGAGGGCGCTTACGATTCTGTCGGGCCCCTTGTCGAAGTGGTAAAGGTTGTCGGAGTATTGTTGCGAGTGAACTGTGACGTCTGTCAACCATTTGGTCGATGTTGTGGTGTCTATGGCGTACTCCTATCTTAGCTTTTGTGAAACGAACGGAACTGCCTTCGACTTGCCGATGTCAGAAAAGGTCCGCTTATTATTCTTTCAATATATTATCGCTGGGCGGCAATTGTTTTTGGCATCTGGTAAATCGACTCTGCGGTCTGTTTGCTGCATTTGAGCTTACTTCTAAAACTTCTTTCGACTTTTAGCAGCTCGGGAAACCATTGAGTGCTGAAGAGATGGATATCTTCGGTTTTCGATACCCCTCAATTTTTCGAATTACTTATGTCCAGAGTACTTATGCCCAAAGTGAAACGGTTGAAGGAATTTGCACCGCTAGCCACAGGCGATGCGGCAAGATCACTCAATGCGATTTGTCCTTCAATCATTATGTCCGCATGGCTAGCTAGACTAGTAATGGGATTCTGCTAAAACAAGGCGGGGATTATTTTGGAACTAGTTAACCACTCTCGAGTCTCCTGTTATGGACCTAATGACTATGGAACATATCACTCAATCGAAAGGTGTAAAGAGATAATAATGGATGGCGAAAGCCATCAAATTCAGACAATTAACGATGCCATTGAGATCGGTGAAACTAAGAAAGTAATTGAATGCGTACCCGGAGCCTTCGTTGATATGGACCTCGATATAGCCGGTATTCTAAATAAGCTATATGGCAAAGCATGCTTCTTTATACATTCTGCCTTAACAAATACTGCACTTCTAGCTGTTTATGAAAACGTCGAATGGCAATACATCGAAAAGTTTTGGAATCTCGTTTCCTCAACTAAAGCGTATGAAAAAATTAATCCCGATGAACTTGAAAAATTGCTGAGCCGTCACTCGCTTTGCATCTCAAATGTAATGTCCCACTATGGGTTAGTACGTAAGTTTGACCAACAAATCAGAACTGCGCTGTTGGAAAATACAGACGCCGCAGTGAGTATAGTCGTTGGGCATTTTGGGGCAGATGGACGCTCTAAAGAAAAGATATATCTACCATCATCCTTGACCGGACACGATATCGATGAAATTGTTCTAATCTATCTATCAGGGAACAATCCAAATTTAAATTATGTCCAAGTTCTCATGAACTGGCCCAGTGCAGCAGCAAAAGACTATAGTCCTTCAATCGAAGTTCGCATAAAGGCCAAAAGGCGCTATGAGGAATTAAGCAAACAGCTATTTGATGAGACTGGGAGCATTGAATACGGTATTGAATCTTCGATTAGCGGCAACCAAATTGCATGCAAAGATTCCTATGTGGATGGAAATACTCTTAAGACTTTCTTTGGTGAAGAGTGGCTATGTCGCTATCTTGATTTTCCAACCATAATGAACAACTGCGCGTACGTCTTTGATTATTTAGATGAGCGGGGGCTTCTGACTTGTCCCGCCCACGAACACGATGAATCTACCCTGATGAAAACCTTTGGTATGCGTGCCAAGGACGAATACGACAACAACATATTCTTTAAAATGCGTCAGGATCTTCTACTAGAAGAAACGGCCCTATATGCAAAGCTTCTTGAAAGAAATGGTAGACGCTTGGAAGATGCAATTGGATGGACTTATAACGTCTATTTTGCTAAAGAACTCGGGATTGGGGGTTTCTCAATCTCTTTACCAGCAACCGGATGCTCGTACCTTGATAAATGCAAGGCCATGGGCCCGGAGCTTGAACGTGCACTAAAGGCGTACTCACTATATTCAAAAAAGCACACAATCAATCCGGACTATTTTCGATTTGAAAACTTCAAGTTATTTTCTGACTTTAAATCATTGCATAGAAATAAATACGTAATTAGGGGTGAACACTATGACGAAGTGGCGAAACCTCTGCTTTGGGATCAATCATTGCTTGCCTTCGCATCCCGCATCAAAAGCTCAGAAGACAACCTTTGGGACTTGCTGCATAAACATGTGGTCCATGTCGACGATTACGACGGAGATTACCGATCGGCAATTGAATCGCTAGTAAACAAGGGCTTTTTAGCTGAATCTGATAAAGACGGGCGTTTATTGCCTTCCAAAAAAGCCCATTATTTAAAGAAGATTTGGGATTCGAGCGCATACCCACTTTGGCGTTGTTCGAAAGCAACTATTGATGGAGCTCACGAGCTGGTAAAGCAAGGATATCTGAAATATAGCGACGCCTTATTTTCACCAGACGAAGCATCTTACTTGAACTATATGTTCAATAATGCGATCCATTCAAATGCTTTAGCCCTTCGAAACTCTTACGACCATGGCAACTCACCTGTTGACGACCCCAATTCCAGCCAGTTCGCAAGAGACTACTATTTGTTTCTCACGCTGCTTATCGAAATCCCTTTAAAGATCAGCGAAGAGCTTATCCGTTACACCGGGAATGGAGGAGACTTAGAGTTAATTGATTGGCCGATGTATGGGGAGCACCTTGCTGATTGCCGCAAACGGTAACGCTGCCCCTTAAAAGATTCTCTGTGAAGCTAAAAGGAGGTTTTAATGAGCCCGAATACCAATAATAAGCAAGTCACGCATCATAACCATTTTGTACCACAGTTTTACTTACGCAATTGGTCGTCTAACGGCAATTCGCTATGGGATTACAAGTTAGTTGTAGAAGATGATAGGGAGAAGACTTGGCGTACGACATCATTAAAGACGGCGTGCACTTGGAATGACCTATACACACAACGAACCGCAGGGTCCGATGTCGACGATATCGAAAATTATTTTTGCGATGAATACGAGGCACCGGCATCCGCGATCCTAAGAAAGATCAGCTCTGGGGCGGCGCTCTCAAAGAATGACATTAATTGTCTGGTTGGCTTCTGGCTGATTCAGCATTTTCGAACGCCTGCTTATTTGATAAAGAACGCCAAACTGACCGAAGAGGTATTTGAGGAAATCACTAATCAAATACTAAATATCGTGTCGAAATATTTTTATGAAAAAGAGCTGGGGATTGCACACCCGGTTGCTCATAAGCCCGAGCAATTTTATCCATTTCCCGTTCAACCAATTGAAGCCGATATCGATTTTGAGACGGGCACCGTTACGTCTTCGATTGTATTGGGGCGAGCTAGTTTCCTTTCCTCGATTGCTTCTTTTGTTAACGGGAGCGTCGGCAACAGAGTTAGAAACTTTAATTGGACAATAGTTAGGCCGCCAAGGGAGCATTTCTTTCTCACATCTGACAATCCCGCCATCGCTTTTGGGGCATATAAAGACAACAAAATTGAAGTAGATGGAATTGGGCTTGGTCGAAGGAACGTAACGTTGGTTCTCCCTCTAACCCCTGATGCTGCTCTATTTACTGAAGTTGGAGCTCTTCCGTTTGATATTCCGGAGCAGCTCAGCGTCAGGCAATGCGAACTAATTAACCAAGCAATATATAGGGGCGCTTATAGACATATCTTTTCTAAAAAGAAGATACCTAATATCAAGAGCAATTATCCACGGGTCATTAGCAGAGCCATTGTAGAGGAAGATCGAAAACTGAGAGAAAACTGGGCATCGTCTCAAGCCGCCGCAGAGGAACAACACGAAGCATGGCTTGCTGCTAGAAATGGGACGCAAGGATCTGAATAGCAACAGTCAATCAAGCGTGTGCTTCATTCCATTGCGTCAAGCACACGGGAAGAGAGCGAGTTTCATCAAATGGTCTACGAATCATGTTATTGGAAAGATGACTTAAGGTCATACGCAAAAGAGTCAAGTGACTTTTCCACATGCACTACTCTGGAAGACAAGCACCGTGATTATCGACTGGAAAAGGCTCTTCTGTTGTCCGCCTTTACCGTTCGCTTGCTCTTGGATGCAAACAAGCTAAGCGACGGTTTTGATTCATGTAATCTAAAAGTCGACTTTTATTCTGCAAAGAAGGACGCTTAGAAAAATATTTCACCCTTAGATAAACGCTTTATCGACGAACGATACTTCGACTTAGCTAGCCCCACGTCCTCGTCCATTTCTTTACGACAGCTCACGAACCAGCTCATTCATTCCGCAGTTGTTGTGGCGTTTTCATACGATAATGCAAATCGTGTGCTCGGCTTTTTTGTTGTATCCGATAACGACTATGAAAATCGCTTGTGTTATTGCAGCATTAAGGAGTGGATAAGCATGGTGGAAGCCGTAGCAGATGATGATGTTATCTATGCCCTGATACATAAGGATCCGAAGACGGGGAAATGCATAACCGTGAAACTCGCCGCAAGCGATTTATTAGATATAGATGCCACTCTGAGCCGTCTTAAATCCAAAGGTCTCAGCCCGGAAATCCTTGATGCCATTCGCAAAAACCTAACGCGCATGGCTACGGAGGAATCTGCTCGCCCTAACAACGCTGCCAACCTAAACGATACGACTCCAGAAAGCCACGACGCGTAAGGCGGCTCAACTTGCTATCTGGCTCAACATCTAATAACGCCGGCCTGTGGACCAGACGCGTTAGAATTGCCTTCCGTGCAATCGGTAAGTAAAATTAAGACATGATTACTCTTGTCGACATATCCGCTGCTGTTTCTCGCGTACTGTCTCGTTATGACGTCCGCGAAGCCTATCTGTTCGGCTCTTTTGCCCGCGGCGAGCAGACACCAGATAGCGATATCGACCTGCGTCTTGTTTGCGGAGATAGCATGACGTTTGGCGCGCTATACGAACTGTCCCTTGAACTCGAAGAGGAACTTGGGCGAGAGGTTGAGATTGTGACTAATCCGCCCGAGCACATGCGTCCGGCTTTTCGCAAAAACATTGAACAGGATGAGGTGCGTCTTTATGAAGCGGCGTAAGCGAGACGCTGAGCTCATCGATGTCATTCTGTCTGACTGCGAGACGCTGACTAAACGTATCGACCATTTTGGCTCCACGGAGAGTTCCTTTGTTTGCGATAGGAGCGAGGAAGGCGAACTTGCCTACGACGCGATCATGAGCCCCGTTTACAGAATCGCTGAGGATGCGCTCCATCTTTCTGATGAGGTCCAATCGGCTTTCCCGGAGTATCCCTGGAATGATATTAGGGGTTTTCGCAACTTCGTAGCGCACGGTTATCGAGAGGTTGATCGGTCCCTTGCTTGGAAAGTAATCGTCGATGATATTCCCGAGCTAGAGAAAGCTTTGCGAATCTTTAAGGAGCGTCAGAGCTAATGCGTCGTTGGTTGGCGCTGTACCCTTGGTAGCCTGCGACCCCATGCCGGGCTCGGCCCCTCCTTTCACCGACTGGCAAAACGATTTACGCCTAATTTCCGAGTTCGTTTACAGGTAATTCGTTTGCCACTCGCCCGATCTCGCTAGACTAATAAGTGCTGCTACCAGGGCATTTTCTGGTGCACATTCTATTGGCTCCTGCGAAGATCGGAGCGGGTATGTTTGCTGCCGAGTCCTACACCAGCCGTCATTACATTGCGATTGTTGCCATGGCCTGCCTATGCGTTTTGCTGGGCGGGCCTTCTTATGCCGCGGGTGCGGAGAGCCTCATCATCGCGGACGCGACGTACTACGAGCCGGGTGTGTCGGGCCCCGGCTGGACCTGGACCGATGCCGACCACCTTGAGCTTAACGGCTACGCGGGCGAGGCCATCGGCGCCGAAGGCGACCTGGTGCTGACGCTTGCCGGGCAAAACTCCGTGACGGAGTCACATGCGCCCGATGCGGACATCACGCTGTGCGGCATGGAGGTGTGGGGCAACCTGACGCTTCGCGGTACCGGAACCCTAGCGGCGACGGGCTCGCAGTGCGGGATCCACGTTTCGCGGGCGCTCGTGGTGGACGGCTGCATCGTCGATGCCCGGGCGGACGGGGCCGATATTACGGACGAGGCGGTCGCCGGCGTGATCGTCGGCGACATGGCCGTGCGCGGCGGCGGGCGCGTCGTTGCCGCGGGCGCAGGGTCCGGAGCGGGCGTGCGCGCCTACGGCACGTACCTGCAGGACGCGGGCCTTGGCGCTGGCGCGGCCGGCTGTCGGCTTTCCGTCGACGCCTCTTGGCTTGATGCGGCCGGTGCCGATGGCGTCGTTGCGTGCACGGGCGGGTCGCTTGTGTCCGCACGGTTTGTGACGCCTGCCGGCGGAGCCTTTGGTGCTAGCGGCGTGTTGGATGCCTCCGGTGCGGTGGCACCGCATGTAGTGATTGAGCCCGATGTGGCCACGCCTCCGGCAGGGGAGACCGACAGGGGCGAGGTACCGGGCGATAGCGCGGACAAGTCTCCCGCCGATGCTAACCCCACTGCCGGAGAGCCCACCACAGGGCCCACGGCAAATCCCGAGCTGAAACCCACGGCCGCGACAACCAAGACAACAACGACAGTAACCAAGACCACGGTCGCTAAAGTCGCCAAGCCCAAGGCTGCCACCGTGACACTCCCCAAGACCGGCGACAGCAACTGGATCGCAGCCTCCTTTACGTTTTTCTTGCTTGGAACAACGCTTCTAGCCGCCGCATATCGCTGCTGAGGCGGCGCAACGCACTTAGCTGCAATACAAGAACTCTGTTGAAGCTTTGAGGGCAACACTTCCGGATAGGGAGCGTTGCCCTTTTCGCGCATGCAACATCTGACGTACTAGCCATATGCGTTTTCGCGCTGGGAATGAAGCAGAGTACCTTTCTTCAAAATATGATCACCCCAAAACCTTTCTTCCGGACCGGCGCTAACTTGCACTTTTAGGTACTGTGAGATTCTGGGACGCATGGAACCGCATGGGTGGCATTCGCACTTGCTTGGAGACCATTGAGGGAGCCGTCGAATGAAGTTGACATCAAAGGCGGAAGCCGGTGTCAACGAGCTTGTCAACAATGAGGCTAAAGGCCGATTAGTATCTTATCCGCATCGAGGGATGGGATTATCATAGGGACGAAGGAGTTTTGCATGAGAGGTTCATATAACCGGCCTATCGTCCAAGATGGACAATCGGCCATGTAATATCAATGTTGGGCGATAGGCAAATCGCCCGGACAGCATAGGAGGTGCAATTGGAACGCATAGTCACGAAGCCGACCAAAATCGATCTCCATATCCATTCTGCTGCAAGTGTCGTCACAAAGGACAAAGGCAAGAAGGAACTTTCCGATTGCGACAAAGACCATGTTAACGTGCTGCTTCGCGGTTTAGAGGCTCATGGCATCAACATGTGCGCAATAACTGACCACGATTGCTTTGACAAAGACCTTTACTTCGCTTTGAAGGAGAGGGAGGGGGATGGCTGCCTAAACAAAGTGCTTCCTGGTATTGAGTTCAGCGTGTCCATTCGCGCCGATGGCAAGAAGCCGACCGTCGTCCATATCGTTGCCATCTTCGATGACCGGCACCCCGATCTGATTGACGGCATCGCCGAGGTCGTCTGTGATGAGAACGGGAAACCGCGCTACGACGATCTCAATAATGGCGCTTTCACCGAAGACGGTTTCGCCAAGGTCCTGAGGGACATCGGCCTCAACGCCGTCCTCATCGGGCACGAAAAATCGGCCGGCCAGGAAGCGAAGCGGGACGTGAGCAGTCTCGGCGCGA
>CABQLI010000002.1 GCA_902464965.1 uncultured Collinsella sp. | reverse complement strand
AAGCGGTCGGCGGGGCCATTGTGGCTCTTGACAGCGGATTGGGTCATATGAGCGAGAGCCCGCCAGAGCGAGCAAGGTGACGTGAAAGAGGAGGGCATAGGCCTTTTGGCCATGCCCGACGATTGAACGTCAGATTGCCGCTCTGGCGGGCTCGCAGCGTCGAGGGGTTCCGGCGTTTGGCAAAACGCCGGAACAATTAGTGTTCGATCCAGCAGCGGAGGGTCTCTCCGGCTTGCAGGTGACGCAGGTTCTCCGCGGCGATGTCGACGACGTTGTTGAGCGTGGCGGCCAGGTGGAACCAGCCGGAGACGTGCGGCGTGATGAGCATGTTGGGTGCATCCCACAGCGGGCTTGTCGCGGGCAGTGGCTCGGGGTCGGTGACGTCGACTGCGGCGCCGGCGAGATGTCCCGACTCCAGAGCGGCAACCAAATCGTCCGCAACTACGAGGTCGCCGCGGCCGCCGTTGGCAAAGAAGGCGCCCGGTTTCATCGCGGCGAAGAACTCGGCGTTTGCCAGGCCGCGGGTCTCGGGTGTGCTCGGCATAAAGGATGCGACGATGTCAGCCTCGGCCAGGCGCTCGGACAGGGCGTCCATGCCGTCCATGTCCTCAAACACAATGGGGTAGACGAGTGGATGGCGCTTGATGCCGCGGACGTGCGCGCCCATGTTGCGGCAGAGCGTGGCGAAGTGGCCGCCGATATCGCCCGCGCCCAGCACCAGCACATTGGCGTTTTTGAGCGAGGTGACCGGCCCCAAATCCTCCCAGCGATGCTCGCGCTGCAAGTCGTGATAGCCGGGCAGGCGCTTCATCATAGACAGCACCATGGCAAACATGTGCTCGCTTACGGCCTGGCCGTAGGCACCCACCGAGCAGGAAAGCTTAGCGTCGGCTGGCACGGTGCCGGCGGCCAAGTAATCGTCATAGCCGGCGGTCTGCAATTGCAACAGCTGGAGATGTTCGCATGCCGTGAGCATGTCAGGGTCGATGTTGCCCAAGATCACGTCGGCATCGGCGACCTGCTCGCGCGTGGCGGCGTCGGCGCTCGTGTAGATAAAGTCCTCGCCCGGAGCGCTCGACTCAAGAATTGCGCGATGGCGGTCATTGACGGGCAGCAAAACTAGGATGTTCACAAGCAGTCCTCTCCGCTCGACCTGCCAAAAAGGGACAGGTTTATTTTGGCAGGTTTTATCAGGCAAAACGTTCAAACAAAACGCCGGGCTTCGCGATGATTAACATATCCATCGCGAAGCCCGGCGCATCCACGGCTACCAGCTCAGCAGTTCGTAACCATCCTCGGTCACCACGAGCTGTACCTCGCACTGGGCCGAATCGCTGCCGTCCTTGGTGCGCACGCACCAACCGTCACCCTTGCTAATCTTAATGTCGGGCGCTCCGGCATTGACCATGGGCTCGATGGTAAAGACCATGCCCGGAGCCATGATGGTGTCCACATCGGGCGCCTCGGTGGTAAAGCCCACAAACGGGTCCTCGTGGAACTCCTTACCGATGCCATGTCCGCCGTACTCGCGCACCACGCTAAAGCCGGCGTCCTCGACGGTCTTTTGCACGGCCTCGGCCATAACGGACAGCGGCAGCCATGGCTTGACGGCTGCCAAGCCCGCCTCCACGCTGGCGCGGGTGACGTCGACCAGGCGCTGGCGCTCGGCCGAGACCTCGCCGATGCAGAACATGCGGCTCGAGTCGCTAAAGTAGCCGTCTAGGATCGTGGAGCAGTCCACGTTGATAATATCGCCCTCGTGCAGCACATCTGTATCACAGGGGATGCCGTGACAGACCACGTCATTGATCGAGGTGCACACGCTCTTGGGGTAGCCCTCGTAGTTGAGGTCGGCCGGCGTGCCACCGTGCTCGACGGTGTAGTCGTAGATCATCTGGTCGATCTGGTTGGTGGTCATGCCCGCGGTGATGTGCTCGCCTACGTAATCGAGCACGCCCACGTTGATGGCGGCCGAGCGCTTGATGCCCTCGATATCGGCGGGCGTCTTGTAGAGCGTACGGGGCAGGACCTCCCAGCCCTCCTCCCAGAGGCGCTCGAGGCGCTCGTCGAAAGCGCTATGGCATTTCTTATATTTTTTGCCGCTTCCGCACCAGCAAGCGTCGTTGCGGCCAGGCACGGGTCCTTTGTCATACATGGCTAACTTCCTTTCATCCGCAGCTAGTATAGCCCACCCACGCGTTCATAAGAGTTGCGGTGATATAGTTCCGATTTAAGCGGTTTAACAGCATAAACAGGAACTATATCACCGCAACTGATGGAGCGGGATGGCGGGCACTAGCTGCTGCGTGGTTTTGCTAGTAGCTCACCTGGCAGGGAATGCCGAGGGCGCGCACGCGCGCGGCAATGGCGTCGAGCACCTCGGGTGCTGCCTTGGCAAGGCCGGCGACCGGTGTCTCGCGCGCCACCGTGTAGATGGTCGCTTCTTGTGGGCGAATGCGCTCAAGCGCCGCGAGCCAGGGGGCAACGTACTCCTCGCCGGTGTTGTCGATGGGCTTGCCCAGATACTCACCGGTCAAAAAGATCGTCTGGATAATAACGTGACCGTCAAAGCTTGCGAACGTCTCAATCTGGTGCCCGACGTCGTAGGGGCCAACAGGCTGGTCGAGCAGCTGGATAAACGCCGGGTCGACGGTATCGAGCTTAAGAATGTTGTCGTCGACCATCATGAGCGCGTCGTGCACCTCGGGGCGGTCGGCGCGCGTACCGTTGGAGAGCACGGCGATCTTGGAGTTTGGGGCAAGCTCGTCGCGCAGCGCGACGGCGCCGGCGATGGCCTGCGGAAACTCCGGTGCGGCGGTGGGCTCGCCGTTGCCTGCGAAGGTGATCACATCGGGGAGCTCGCCCTCGGCTGCCATCTCGCGCAGCTTTGCCTCGAGCGCGTCGAGTACCACGGCAGCTGTGTTGTACGGCTCATGACAGGGGCGTTCGGCGTTGAGGCCGTTTTCGCAGTAAATGCAGTCGAACGTGCAGATTTTGCCGCTGGCCGGCATCATGTTGACGCCGAGCGAGAGACCAAGGCGACGGCTGCGAACGGGCCCAAAGATGGGGCTGGCATTCAAAAACGTAGACATAGGCATATGCTCCTCAAGACAATTGTGCCTAAGCATAGCATCGGCTCCAAAGCAAGGTGCGGGCTCTTGCTTTACAAGTTTCGTTTTTTCACGTCGCTCATTATGCCGCGCCATGAAAAGCCTCGGGTCGGGTAAAGTTAATCTGTTAACAAGGTGTAAGGCAATGTGGGTCCATCCAACCGCGCTGACGTGCAACTGGATGAGCATTGATGATGGGGGCACAACATGAATTTTACGGTCGAGAATGCGGGCACCACGATTGCCTGTCGCGAATATGCCGGCCCAGATGTGTCGCCTGATGCTCCTGCCTTGGTGTGCGTGCACGGCGCTTGTGTCGACGGCACATTTTTCGACGGTATCGCTTGTGAGCTCAGCCGCAACTACCGCGTAATTGCCTACGACCGCCGCGGCTGCGGTGGCAGCAGCGATGCGGCAGACGGCAGCTATGATCTTGCCGCTCAGGCCGCCGACCTGCAAGCCGTGATCGAACACGTTGGCGCTCCGGCAAATGTGCTTGCGCATAGCGCCGGTACGTTGGTGGCGCTGGAGCTTCTTCGCACCGAACCCCATCTCGTCGCCCGTGCGATTCTGCATGAGCCGGCTGTGTCGGCCGAAGGCGTCGGTATGGGCGCAGCTCCGGTTTTGCTCGATATGATTGCGGCTGGAAAGGTTTCAAGGGCGCTCCGGCTTTTCTTGGGAGCCCTCGGCGACTTGGACCCCGAGGCTCCTGGGACGACCGAAGCGGAAGTTAAACATGCCCTGCGCAATGGTCGTTGCTTTATGGCGAACGAATATGGAACAAATATGACTTACGTTCCCAATTGGGATAGTGTCTGCGCATCGAAGTCCGTTGCTGCTGTGCTTCTCGGCGAGCTTTCGGTCGATACACCCCGCGAGGCTGGTACGCGAGCGGCTGCCGAATATCTCGATTGCCCCCTCGTGACGATCCCGGGTGCGCATAACGGTCTGCGCGATCGCCCCGTTACGGCGGCAAACGCCGTTCGCGATGTCTTGGAGCGTTAGCACGCTCGATGACCTGCGGGGAGAGGGGCTGTTGGCGTTTCGTCATTGTTAACGAATGCGCCCATAACCGCGCGCCTGCGGCTCCATTACCGCCGTTTGCCAGGTCATAAAAATGCAACGATAATCGCGCGTTTGCCTCCAGCTGTTAGATGTTACCCTTGTACCAATTGATATGCACCGTTGCCGTGCGTAACGATAGAAAGGGCCCCATATGCTCAATAATCACGAGGTCAATCTAACCGACGAGGAGGCTGCCGCCGAGGTCGCCCGCGTCGCGAAGACCTACCCCGTGGTGCGTTTGCTGTCGGCCGATCAGATTAAGAGCGAGCCTAACTGCCTGCTCGCCGGCAATCGGTGCCCTTGTCTGCGCCAGTCAAGTCTTGAGGCCTTGGCAGGTTCCGATGATGTATCGGAGCAGCTGCTCAATGATGGTATCGAGTACCGCGCTCGCCTGCGCCCTCTGAAGGTCGAGGGCGAGCCTCACGTCCTGCTGATGGTGCGTCCGATCGATGAGCAAGAGGCTGCAGAAGAGGACCTCGTCTACACCGACGTGCTGACGAGTGTGCGCAATCGCCGATATTACGAGGAAAAGCTCCGTAGCGCCCGCATGAATGCCGGCGTTGCGGTGATCGACCTTGATGATTTTAGGGTCTTCAACGATACGTGTGGCCGTCATGCCGGCGACCTTGCGCTCGGTGCTGTGGCGACAGCCATACGCAGCGGAATTCGTTCGACTGACGAGCTTGTACGCTATGGCTGCGACAAGTTTGTGGTCGTCATGCCCAATATTCCCTCCGATGACTTCACCCGTCGCCTGCATCAGGTGTCCGATGCCGTTCATGCCACGATTGTTCCGGGCCATGAGTACGTGAGCTTGACGGCATGTGTTGGCGGTGTTCGCATTCATGGCGAGACGGTCGATGAGGGAGTTGGCCGCGCTGTCCAGTTATTGAGCCGCGCTAAGGCAAAAGCCGGTACGGTCGTGACCGACGCCGATTCCATCGAAGCCTTCCAAAGCGAAAAGCCTTTGGTGCTTATTGTCGATGACTCCGAGATGAACCGAGCCATTCTCAACGAGATGCTCAAGGACGAGTATTGCATCCTCGAGGCCGCCAACGGTCGTACGGCGCTCGACATGGTCGACCGCTATGGCGATGAGTTGTCGCTCGTGCTGCTGGATATTGTCATGCCGGGCGTGAGCGGCTTTGAGGTGCTGGCCGATCTGTCGCGCCGATCGGTTGTTGACAATCTGCCTGTCATCATGATATCGAGCGAAGAATCCGACGATGTGGTTCTGCGTGCATACGAGCTGGGCGCCTCGGACTATATCAGCCGCCCGTTTGACTCCCGTGTCGTGCGCCGCCGTGTAAGCAACACCATCCGCCTATACGCCAAGCAGCGCCGCCTGACGAGTCTGCTGTCCCAGCAGTACAACGAGCGCGTCAAGAACAGTCGCATGCTCATCGACATCATGGCCGGTGTTATGGAACTTCGCAATGGCGAGAGTGGCAGGCACGTTACGAATATCGAAAAGCTGACCGAGCTGCTGCTTGGCTGTCTAGTCCAGCGTAGCGACACCATTTCCCTCGACAACGAGGAACGCTCCACGATTGCCCTGGCTTCGGCGCTGCACGATATCGGCAAGATGGCGATTGACGATGCGATTCTCAACAAACCCGGACGCCTTACGTCCGAGGAGTTCGAGATTATGAAGACGCATACCACGATCGGCGCCAACATGCTGTTTGAGCTGGGCCGCCATCACGTCGGCAATGCGCTTATGGAATATGCGTACCAGATTGCGCGTTGGCATCACGAGCGCTGGGACGGCAAGGGCTATCCCGATGGCCTTAAGGGCGACGAGATTCCCATTGCCGCGCAGGTGGTCTCGGTGGCCGACGTGTATGATGCGCTGACGAGCGTGCGCGTGTACAAGGACGCTATCCCGCACAAGGAGGCGATCCAGATGATCCTGGACGGTAAGTGCGGCACCTTTAACCCACTGTTGCTCAACTGCCTGCTCGAGGTGCAAGACCGTATTGCCGAGACGTTGGCACGCCCCGCCGACGTTGTCGCGTTTCCCACGATTTAGTTTGACCAAAGGAGTTTTAATCCATGATTTCCATGCGTGAGGCGTATGAGAAGATCGGCGCTAATTATGATGACGCGTGCGCTCGGCTGATGGGCGAGGAAATGCTTGCCCGCTTTGCCCTCAAGTTTTTGGATGACGAGAGCATGGACAAGTTGGAGGCTGCCATGGCGGCGGGAGACGCCGAAGGTGCGTTTATGGCAGCGCACACGCTCAAGGGCGTGAGCCAGAACCTGGGATTCGATAATCTGTACGAGCCGGCGGTCGTGGTGACCGAGGCGCTGCGTGGTGCCGATGCCGTTGACGGCGCTCGCGAGGGGATGCATGCGCTGCAGCAGCAATATGCGGCTACGATGTCGGCCCTGCGCGAAGCGGCTGAATAAGAGCTTGCGAGCCTTGATGACTATGAGAGTGGATAATCTCCCGTTTTAGGCCCGGTGGCGGCCTCAAAGTGGGAGATTATCCACTCTCGTTCGATACGTGTCCAAAAATCCACTCTCACCCCTTCTGATTAGTGAATGGGCTATGCGCACTGGCGGGGCTTTCCGCATGCAATCAATATCGTTGTTCGATAAACTGTTCGAATAACGATAGAGTCGATGAGGGTGAGTGTATGTCTAACAGCGTTCAGCGTATGGCCAAAGCGGGCGAAAATATCAGGAAGCTTGGCTTTTGCATGGCAGCCGTTTTTGCAGGGATGCTCGTCGCTTTTGCCGCGTTGGTTGTTTACGTGATCTGGTATGCGGTTGCAAACGTTGCCTCTGTCGATTCTTTCGGCGTCGTGACGCTTCTCGATGGCGGGTGCATCGTTATCCCAAGCGGACTGTGCCTGGCACTCGTCGTGGGTATTTCGCTTGTCGTTCTGTGTGGGATCAGCCGTAACATCTCGCGAGGCGTCTCGCCCTTTACCAAGACGCATGTGCGGCTTATCCGTGTTCTTGCGCTTGCCTTTGCTGTTAACGCCGCGGTTTCGCTTATTGGTGCCTACGGATCGGTCAATCTTACCATAGGTGGGCTGGAGCTTTACGTCGTGCCTCATTCCTTCGTTATTGAGATTTGCCAAGGCGTTGCCTTTGATGCGGGGTCGCTTATCGGCGCGGCTGTCTGTCTGTGTATCTCGGTGATCTGGAGTTATGCCTCGCTGCTCCAAGAGCAGTCTGACGAGCTTGTGTAGGAGGAAGCATGAGCTATCTCATCATCGAGCTTGAGACGCAGCTACTTAAGACCGGAAAGACCAGTGCTGATCTGATTCGTGCCACGGGGCATACTCCGGCTAATATTTCTAAGCTAAGAAACGGAAAAATTAAAGCTATTCGCCTTAAGACGCTTCTCGATATTTGCGATGAACTTGACTGTCAACCGGGAGATATTATTCGGCGGGTGAGTGAGAAAGAGCTTGAGGAGCTTATTGTTGAGCGTGCAAAAAATGTCGTGAGGCAGATGCGGGACGGCGGAGGCAACGAGGTATCGCTTCCGACATCCGTCTTTGCTGTCGATTTGAGTGACGAGTAGCTTAAGGCGAACAACTAAAACGAAGTATCAGCGTGAAGGGACCCGTGTCTAACACGGATCCCTTCTTTTAGATTATCTTGACAAATATGAGTTATCGAAAAACAATAACAACCATGGAAAACGATAAAGGAAAGAAGGAACGATATGAGCGGTTTTTCTATCAAGCAGAACGGGGGTCCAATGAACGCATCAGCGATAAAGCTATCAAAGGTGTCAAAGCGCTACGGGAAACGGCGCGTTTTGCATGACGTTTCCTTCGAGGTGCATCAGTCTGAGCTCTGTGCCCTTGTCGGTGCAAACGGTGCGGGCAAAAGCACGCTTATTAAAATCGTCTTGGGCCTCTGCGAGCCATCGTCGGGGAGCGTGGAGCTCTTTGGAGGCAAATCAAAAAGAGAGTTTGGCTTGATGCGGACGCGTGTCGGCTATGTGCCAGATTCCAGCGGAGCATACCAATCCCTCAGTGCGGTTGAGAATCTCCAAATCCGATGTTCGGAATGGGGGCTTGATGCGAATCGTGAGATTCCTCGCGTTTTGAGCCTAGTCGGGCTGGACGTCGAAGAGAAGAAGAGCGTGAGCAGTTTTTCTCTGGGAATGAAACGGCGGCTGGATATAGCTACGGCTTTGTTGGGTGACACTGATCTGCTTATTTTTGATGAGCCAGCAAACGGGTTGGACCCGCTGGGCATCGAGAGTATATGGGCCCTTATCGGTCGATTGAATCGAGAACAGGGTAAGACCATGCTCATCTCTAGCCATGATTTGGATGAGTTGGCATCAGTTGCAACAAGTTGCGTGTTTATTCATGACGGCGAACTGCTGAAAAAGGAATCGATGGACGTCATAAGGGATGAGGCGTCGTCCCTAAAAGAGTATTACAGGCGCTTGATGAAGGCGGTCTCGCTATGAAGCGGGCGATTCATCCCATAAAGGCAGATATGATGCGTCTGCGCAGGATGTTTCCGGCGAAGTTTGGTCTTGCACTTATGCTGGCGTTCGGCCTTCTCTTCGGTGTCTTTCTAAAAAACGGAACAACGTTGCTCGCCTTTGGCAATAGCGTTTTTGGGGAGGATATTGGTTTCTGCTGGAATGTAATCGATCCTTCTGCACCCGATGAGTCCCTTGTGCGCAGTGCTTTTGCCGGCACCTCTCTGTTCGTTCCGCTCATCGTTTGCCTGGCGATTTTGCAGGAGCGTGGCTATGAAGAGGGATGCCGAATTTCTTCAGCAAGAGGTCTTGCCCGCATTAATGGGGCCCTGGCACATGTACTTTCGTCTGCTTTAATAATCGGCGCAGCATATAGTGCGCTTTGCCTTCTTCTGTTTGCAATAGCGATAACACGTGGAGGGCAAAACTATGCGCATAGCATGCTGGCTGCATTTTTGCCCGCAATGATAATCAACGCCGTATTGGTGATATCGATTGCGCTGGAGACGGTGACCATCTATCGGATTACAGGCAGCGCTGTATTGAGCGGGGCTGCGATAATTATTGGATTTGTCATGAGCTTGACGCTCTACGGAACCTTCCTTCAGGCGCCCATACCATCCTTGCGATGGATCTTCTTTCTTCCGGGGCCGTACCTTGGAGTCGGATGTGCCCTTGGGTATAGCGATATGGGGCAGCTGACGCTTTTGGGATATGGCGTGGCAGCCAGCTGTCTATCGGTATTGATTTACGCTCTCTTGAGCTTTCGCGCTGGGGGTGTGCTCAATGGCTTGTCAGATTAAAAGACTTCTCCAGTCAGAATTGAAGCATGTGAGCAAATGGACGTACGCCTTAATCCTGGTAATTTATGCGTGCATGGTGGTATTGCAGCTTAATTCTTTCCCGATGTGGTTCTGTAGCCTCCGTGAGAACAGTTTCTTGGGCTTTTTCCCAGACCCGACGCTTCGGCTATCGGCAGAGGATGTTCTTCTATTTGGTAATGCAGAGGTTTTTCGCGGTCTGCTGTTCAACGTAGCCCCGTTGGCTCATGCATTGTTCTTTCCGTTCATCGCGGCTTGCATTGTGCCGCGCTTTGTCAGTTCGGGCTTTATTGAGGAACCGTGGGGGTTGTCGGCGGCTCGGGGAGGGAAGCGGGTGTGCGCTACTGTTGCGCGGGCGATACTGTCTTCCCTCGCCCTTTTGGTCGCGTTTATCCTGTCGAGTGTCGTTTTGTACTGCCTTAACTGCGCAATCGTTTTGGATGCTCAACAGTGTTTCAACCTGAATATGTTTTGCGATCGACTTCTTCTGGCGAGTGCGGTCTGCCTTGCATATGTGGTCTCTTGCGTGATCGTTGTTTCCTATTTTGGGTCCGGCTTCGGTCCGATTGGCATGCTGTTGCTGGTCAACGTCGTAGCGATCTACATGCAGCTCGGGGCCAATTCCATGCTTCCGCTTCCGTCCTCGATGCTCATGTGGATTTGCGGCGTGACCCCGTTGGGGAACGGTCAATGCATCTCGATTTTAATTGACTGCCTCATAAACGTAGCAAGTGTTTTTGCTATTTGCTTTACCGTCGACCGATTGCGGTCGAGATTTCTTTGATTGTTTGTGAGGGATGACCATACCGAGCATACCAAATACAGCGGGGGCGGGCACCGTGGCTGGTGCTCGCCCCCGCTGGCATAGGAGGCTTTAACTTGTGTGGCTTGCGAGTTAGCGGGCCTGCTTTACCTTGGCCGCTGCCTCGACAAACGACTTCCACAGGTTAAAGTCGGTCTCGAGCGTCTTCCACGTGTACTCAGGATGCCATTGCACGCCCAGGCAGAACGGCTGGCCTTCGACTTCGATGCACTCGGGAACGCCGTCGGTTGCCTTGGCGACCAAGCGCGTGCTTTTACCCAGACGGTCGACGCAGCAGTGATGTGCCGAGTTGGTCTGGATCAGCCTGTGCCCGCCAACCGCGCGCTCCAGCAGCGAGCCCGGCGTGACCTCGACGGGATGCACGGGGTCGTTGAGCACGTGGGTATGGCGCCACTGCGTGCGGCCCTCGCGAGCGCCCAGGCTCGGCACGTCCATGCACAGGGTGCCGCCAGTAGCGACGTTGAGCAGCTGCGTGCCGCGGCAGGTGGTAAAGAGCGGCTTCTTGGCGCGGAGCGCCTCTCCGACCAGCTTAAACTCAAAGCTATCGCGGATCTCGCAGCAGAGGGTGGGGTCGTAGGGTCGATCATCGCCCCAACGTTTGGGATTGACATCGGGGCCGCCGGGAATGGCGATGCCGTCGGCGATATCGACGTAATGACGGATGACCTCAATGTCCTCGGTGATGGACATCTGCAGCGGCAGGCCGCCGGCGGCAAGGATGGCATCGACAAAGACGCTGGCGATCTCCTCGTTGGGGGAGAGCGTCTCGCTCAAAAACGGCTTCGCCTCTTCCCAGCGCGGCGCGACGAGGATGAGTGGGCGGTCGGCGGGGGCGACGTCGACGTGCGGGGTGTATGACGATGAAGTGCGGGTTCCGATCATAGGTGCTGCTTTCGAATCCGGGTGGACATGGCACGGGGGTGGCGCGGGACAAACGTTACTGATGAATTTGCCCGCGTGGCAATTGGGTTAGTGGCCCTTAATGGAGTTGAGGAAGTCCTGGGCGCGCTTGGTCTGGGGGTGGTCGAAGAACTCGTCAGGCGTGCCAGTTTCCACGATCTGGCCGTCGGCCATAAACACGACGCGGTCGGCCACACGGCGGGCGAAGTTCATCTCGTGCGTGATGACGATCATCGTCATGCCCTGCTGGGCCAGACGGACCATGACCTCGAGCACTTCGTTGATCATTTCGGGGTCAAGGGCGCTCGTGGGCTCGTCAAAGAGCATGGCCTTGGGATGCATGGCGAGTGAACGGGCGATGGCCACGCGCTGCTGCTGGCCGCCCGAGAGCTGCGCGGGCACCTTATCGGCCTGCTCGGCAACGCCCACGCGGCCCAGTAGGTCCATGGCGCGCTCACGAGCTTCCTCCTTGGAGACGCCCAGCACATCGACCGGTCCCAGCATGACGTTCTGCAGCACGGTCATATGTGCAAACAGGTTGAACTGCTGAAATACCATGCCCAGCTCGGCACGCATGCGGGCAAGATCCTTGCCTTCCTGCGGCAGGGGCTCGCCCTCGATGAGGATCTCGCCCGAGTCGATGGTTTCCAGACGGTTGATGGTGCGGCACATGGTCGACTTGCCCGAGCCCGAGGGTCCAATCACAACGACGACCTCGCCGCGGTCGACCGAGAGATTGATGTCGTTGAGGACGTGCAGATCGCCATAGTGCTTATCGACGTGTCTGAGCTCGATCAGCGGCTGATTGCCGGTGGAAGAGGTGCTCTGTGCCATGGTGCTCGGCTCCTTATGACTCGAAATGGTAAAGCGTTAGCGGATGATGGTCGCGCCGGTCTTGTGCGAAACATAGACAGCGGCCTTGTTGATCGCGACGTTGATGAGGATGTAGATGACCGCGATAACCAGGTAGACCGACACGAGGGCGTCGTAGTTGGTAATGAGCACGCGGGCGTTTTGCATGAGGTCGGGGTAGCTCACCACGTAGGCAACGGTGGTGTCCTTGACTACGACCACAAGCTGCGAAATCAAGGACGGAATGATAAACCGAATAGCCTGCGGCAACACGATTTTAAAGGTGATTTTAGCTTTGGAGAGACCGAGTGCCTGGGCTGCCTCGACCTGACCGCGCGGCACGGCGTTGACGCCGGCGCGGAAGATCTCGGCAAGTACACCGGCTGCAGCAAGCGCGACGGGAAGCGTGAGCATCCAAAACGACGGCAGCGCGATCTTGTACTGGGGCAGCACCAAAAAGAAGAAGTAGATGAACAGCAGGCTCGGCACACCGCGGAAGAAATCGGTGAGCACGCGGCAGACCAGCTGCAGCGGCTTGATGCCGCTGGTGCGGCCGAGCATAAGGGCTAAGCCCAGTACCAGCGCAATGACGCCGGCGGTGAGTGCGACTTTAACGGTGCCCTCAAAGCCGGCAAGCAAGAACTTCCAGGTGGTGAGGTGCGTAAAGAAATACCAATAGTGGACCGAAAGCTGGCCGGTCACATAAAAGCGCTGCAGTACCAGGACGACGAGTGCGGCGACGGCAACAAGCGAGATGGCGGTGCCGATGCGAATCTTGGCGCGCATCTTGGGGCCGGGAGCCTCGTAGAGCGCATCGCGCATGGTGAGCGCGGAGGTGGAGTGCTTGCTCATCGGAGGATCCTCACCTTCTTATCGATATAGTTGCCAATGTGGCTCACCACAAAGGCCGTGCCCAGGTAGCCGAGCGCCGAGATAAAGAACGCGGCGACGCCGCCAAGTGAGCGCGTGTTGATGTAGCTCACCACGCCGGTGAGCTCCTGCGGTTTAAGCGGCACCTGGCTGCCGAGCGCGGTGGTGAGCATGACGGCGATAAAGAGGTTGGTCATGGGCAATACGCTCGAGCGCAGCGCCTGCGGAATCACGATCTTGGCGAGGATGCGGCTGAAGCCCATGCCCAGCGAGCGGGCGGCTTCCACCTGACCGACGCCGACGGTGTTGATGCCGCTCATAAAGTTCTCGGAGCCAAAGGCAGAACCCAAGAGCACCGTGGCGACGATAACGCAGGTGCGGTAGGGCAGGACGACCTTGAGCGGTGGCAGCGCGTAGACGACGATGATAAGCAGCGCGATGCCGGGGATGTTACGGAAGACCTGGACATACAGGTCGCCAAAGACGCGCAGTGGCTTGAGCGGCGACACGCGCATCACAGTGACGGCGACGGCCAGCACCATGGCGATGGCAAACGACTCAAGCGTCATGCCCCAGGTTGCTAGCAGCGCGTCGATATAGTTCTGGCCATAGAGCGACCAGAGCTCGGAGAGACTCATGCGGACCTCCCGCCGATAAGGAAAGGGGCTCCCGTGTGTACGGAAGCCCCGACAACTCAGTGAGGAAACAGTTTACCGCAATAAAGCGCATCATGCGTTTCCGTATGGTTTCGTTGCGGCCGTTACCAGGCTCGCTGCCTAGGCGCCGATCTCGGGCAGCTCGGGAACATTGGTGTCGCCCGTACGGTCGCCGATGCAGATCTGCCACAGCTCGGTCCAGGTGCCATCGTCCTCGATCTTCTTAAGGAAGTCGTTAACGAAGGCAACGCCGTCGGAATCGAGCGGCAGACCGATACCATAGGGCTCCTTGCTGCCGAAGGGCTTGCCGGCGATCTTGTACTTACCGGGCTCGCGGACCAGGGCGCTTTGCTGCATGTTGTTATCGATGACATAGGCGTCAACGCGACCCTGCTGGAGTGCCTGACGGGCCTCCTCGTCGGTCTTGAACTCCTGCTGGCTGGCCTTGGGAGCGAACTCCTCCAGGATGGCGGGGCCGTTGGAGCCAGACTGGACGGCGACGTTCTTGTCGGCCAGGTCGTCGACGCCCTTGATGTCGTCGTTATCGGCGAGCACCAGGATAGCCTGCTGGGTGTAGTAGTAAGGACCGGCAAAGGAGACGAGCTTCTTGCGCTCGTCAGTGATGGTGTAGGTGGCAAAGACGGCGTCGACCTGGCCGTTCTGCAGGACGGACTCGCGCGTGTCCGAGGTCACCTGGGTGATCTCGACCTTGTTCTCGCCCAGAATGTAGTTGGACAGGAGCTGTGCGATACCGGCGTCGAAGCCGCGGGTCTGACCGTCTTTCTCGTTGAGGAGGGAGAAGAGCGTGGAGGTCTGAACGCCACCGATCTTAAAGACGCCGGCGTCCTTGACGGCCGTGGCCCAGGTGCTGGCGGCGATGGCGTCGTCATCGGCCTTGGGTCCGTTGTCGACGAGCTTGTCGAATGCCTTAGCGTCGAGTGTGGTGGAAGCCTCGGTATCTTCGGAGCTCTTGGAGGAGCTGGCGGCGGAACCCTTGTCGGCCTCGGAGCTGGTGTCGGAGCAGCCGGCAAGACCAAGGCCGGCGACGGTTGCGAAGGTGGCGGCAACGAAGCCGCGGCGGTCGAGAACGACCTGCTGGGAGAGGTTCTTGCTCATGGGAGAACACCTTTCTCAATAAAATCCCTAGCGGTTGAGTAGAGTTATACCCTATTGCGCTCAGACGGGTCAACACGAAATAACTCAGAAACATACTTACCTTATGGGTTATTCTACCTACCAAAAAGGGACAGGTTTATTTTGGCAGGTTTTATCTGGGCAAACGTTGATTATTACAGCTGAGATAGCGTTTTGCGGATGGCGTGGTCGCTCGCGGCGGTCGCTATAATGGCGGCAACGCGACGCATATATAAGTAAGGAGATCGCGCATGAACGGTTATTCGTTTTTCGCGCCGACCAAGGTGTTGTTTGGCGCGGGCAAGTTGGGCGAGCTGGGCGCGCAGAAGCTGCCCGGCACCAAAGCGCTCATCGTTACGACCGGCGGCAACTCGGTCAAGCGCTTTGGATACCTGAGACGCGTGGAGGCCGAGCTCGAACGCGCCGGCGTGGCGCATGAGCTGTTCGATCGCATTGAGCCCAATCCCCTGCGCGAGACCGTAAACGCGGGTGGCTGGATGGCGCGTGCCCATGGCTGCGATTTTGTGCTGGCGCTCGGCGGCGGCTCGGTCATGGACGGCAGCAAGGGCATCTGCGCGGTGGCGGCCAACCCGCATACCGATGCCGAGGGTAACGAATGCCCTGGTGACATCTGGGATTTTGTGAATGGCGGTACTGCGCTCGGCCTGCCGATCCCCAACGATCCGCTGCCGCTTGTTTGCGTAACCACCACGGCGGGTACCGGCTCCGAGGTCGATGCAGGCGGTGTCCTGTCCTGCGAGGACAATGACGAGAAGCTTCGCCTGGGCGATCCGCGCCTGTTCCCGGTGCTTTCGATCGTTGATCCCGAGCTCATGGTGAGCGTCCCGGCGCGTCTGACCGCCTATCAGGGATTCGACGCTCTGTTCCATTGCGTTGAGTGCTACATCTCAAATACCAACACGCCCATGGGTGACATGGTTTGCCGCGAAGGCATCCGCCGAGCCGCCGCGGCGCTGCCTACGTGCGTCAATAATGGCGATGACCTGGAGGCGCGCTCGAGCCTTGCGTTTGCCAACACGCTCGGCGGTTATGCCATGGATGCCTCGGGCACCACGGGCTCGCATGGTCTTGAACATGGCATGAGTGCGCACCATCACGACTTGCCGCACGGCGCGGGCCTCATCATGATCGCGCGTGCCTACCATACGTGGATGATCGACCGCGGCGCCGCGCCCGAGCGCTATATCGACATGGCGCGTCTGATGGGTAATGCCGCCGCGGATGATCCGCACGATTTTGTAATTGAACTCACACGTCTGATGGAGGCTTGCCACGTGGCCGACCTCGCCATGAGCGAATGGGGGATTACGGCAGAAGAACTGCCGGCCATCGCGCACAATGCTCTGACGACCAACGGCGTCCTGTTCAGCCACGACCCCGTAACGCTGACCGACCCCGACGTCGTCGGAATCCTCAAGCAAAGCTACCGCTAACCACCACATAGGGGACAGGCACCTTTGTGGTGGTTCTGGCCGATGCAGCGGCATGCCTTACTGTTTTGTCTCGATCTGTAACATCTGCAGCCGTTTTTGCCGAGTAACTGTTACAGATTGAGATTTTCTCTTCAGGGGAATTCGAATGTCTCGATCTATAACATCTGCAGCCATTTTTGCCGAGTAACTGTTACAGATCGAGATTTTCTCCTTAGGGGGATTTGAATGTCTCGATCTGTAACAGTTAGACGGAAATTCGGACTCTAGATGTTACAGATCGAGATAATTGAGTTGGGAAAATAAAAACCTCCGCAGGGGTGCTTTCCTTGCGGAGGTTTTCTTACTCGTTGAGTAGTCTCGCGGCTTCGGCGGCCATGTTCTCGACCGTCATGCCGTTCTGAGCGAGCAGCTCGTTGGGGTCGTAGCGGTCGGGGAAGCCCTTGGCGATGCCGAAGGTGCGCGTGCGCACAGGCGTGCAGGACAGATAGCACGCGACGCGCTCGCCCCAGCCACCGTCCAAGATGCCGTCCTCGAGGGTGACGACAACGCGATGCTCGGCGGCAAAGCTGTCGAGGAACTCGTGGTCGAGCTCGGTTGCAAAGCGTGGGTTGACGAGCGCGGCCTCGATGCCGTACTCGGCAGCCAAGCGGTTTGCCACGCGCTCGCCCAGTTCAAAGAAATCGCCAAGCGCGAGCACGGCAACGTCGCGGCCCTGACGCACCACGTTGTAGCGAACGGCGCTGTAGTCGGTGTCCTCGGCGGGCGCCAAATCGGGGCGGCTAACCAGGCCGGTACGCGGATCGCCACGGGATGCTCGCGGTGGTCGAGCGACCAGCTCAGCATGGACAGATATTCCTCCATGCAGGCCGGCGCCAAGTAGTGCATGTTGGGAAGACCGCCCAGCATGGAAATATCAAAGAACGAGAGGTGCGTCTCGGACGTGGTGCCAAAGATCGACGCACCAAACACCAGGATGGTTGCGGGGGCGTCGTTGAGGCACAGATCGTGCCACAGCTCGTCGTAGGCGCGCTGCAAAAACGTGCCGTACACACCAAAGACTGGCTTGGCGCCCGAGCGCGCAAGCGCGGTGGCAAAGGTCACGGCGTGCTCCTCGGCAATGCCCACATCGACGAACTGTTTGCCGGCGGCAGCGCGAAGCTCGGGTGTAAAGCCCATGATGTAGGGCGTGGCGGCCGTGATGCCCACGACCTGCGAATCGCGCTCGATGGCGGCGCTGAGCGCCTCGCCCGTAATGTCGGCATAGGTGCGCGGCGCAGGCTCGCTCGGATGGCCCGGGCAGAGCTTGCGTCCAGTTGCCATGTCAAACGGACCCACGTGATGCCAGCGTTCGGGGTCGTTCTGGGCTGGCTCAAAGCCCTTGCCCTTGGCGGTGGAGACGTGCAGCACGATGGGATGATCGATATTGCGCAGTTCCTGCAACGCGTCGACGAGGGCCAACACGTCGTTACCGGCGTCCAGATAGCGGTAGTCGAGCCCCATCGCGCGGAAAACGTTGCGCTCACAGGTACCGTTGCTGGCTCGCAGCTCGGCCAGATTGCGATACAGGCCGCCATGGTTCTCGGCAATGGACTGGTCGTTATCGTTGACGATGATGATCAGGTTGCTATCGAGTTCGGCGGCATTGTTAAAGCCCTCAAACGCCAGGCCGCCCGAAAGCGAGCCGTCGCCAATGATGGTGATGACGTTGTACGCATCGCCCGCCAGGTCGCGAGCGTGCGCCAGGCCGCAGCCCAGGCTCACCGAGGTTGAGGTGTGACCCATGGCGAACAGGTCGTGCTCGGACTCGTCGGGATTGGCAAAGCCAGAGGCCTCGCCAAAGCGCTTCGGATCGATATAGGTATACGCACGCCCAGTCAGCGCCTTATGGGCGTAGGTCTGGTGCGAAACGTCAAAGACAATCTTGTCGATAGGGGAGTTAAACACGCGATGGAGCGCGACCGTAAGCTCAACGACGCCCAGGTTGGGGGCAACGTGCCCGCCGACGGCGGCGGAGCTTTCGAGGATGGCGTGGCGAATCTCGTCGCAGAGCTGCGGGAGCTCGGCACGATTAAGAGCCTTGACGTCCTCGGGCGTTGTCGTTTGCGTAAGCAGCATCGTTGTGGGTTACTCCATGCGAATCGAGCGTCGGCGCTCCCTCGGCCGACACAATTGCACAAGACAGTCTCGCACATTTTGGCGTTTGATATGTGACGGCGGCGCGGTAATTCGCCAACTGGTGGGGCAAAACGTTTTGTCCGATGCCATACTGATGTGTTCCATGATGTTTTTATCGATTGTGCACAGGCCGTGGCTTGCCGCCGTGAGCCGCTGGAAGGAGGCAGCATGTCCGATGCCGTTCGTGCAGAGAAAATCGCGCACGAGGTCGACTATGCCGCCCGCCAGCTGGCCCAGGCGGGCCGCTTGGACCTGACGCGCGAGTTTATCCAGCATGGCGATGTGACGGTCTATGCACATGTGACTTCGGTAGCGCGGGCGAGTCTGTCCTTTGCCGGGCACTTGGGCCGTGCTGGCATTTCGATCGACCGTGCCTCGCTGCTGCGCGGAGCCTTGTTACACGATTACTTTCTCTATGACTGGCACGATCCCGATCCGAGCCATCGCCTGCACGGATTTCGGCATCCGTTTTTTGCCCTGGCGCGTGCCGAGGAAGATTTTGAGCTGACGCCGCGCGAGCGGAATATCATCGTGCGGCATATGTTTCCGCTGGTGCCCGTGCCGCCGACGTGTCGCGAGGCGTGGATTGTTTGCCTGGCGGATAAATGGTGTGCTCTGCGTGAGACGGTCGCCGGCCGCCTGCCGCGCAAGGACGAGACGGACGATAGCGTGAGTAAAGCATCGAGCGAGAAGAGGAGAGGGTAGACGGTGGGGACCGCGATCGACATGGCATTTGACGGCGCGACGCTTGCTGCCTGTCCGCTCTCGGCGCTGGTGCTCTCGTTTGCCTTCTACGGTTTTTGCGGCTGGGCATGGGAATCGACAGTCTGCGCCATGCTCAACCACGGGCGCTTTGCCAACAGCGGCTTTTTGCTGGGGCCGTGCTGCCCAATCTATGGCGCGGGCGGCATTGCCTGCTGGCTGCTGTTGCGCGGAATTCCTGATGCCTCGAGCCAGTTTGTCGCTGCAGCGCTCGTATGCAGCGTGATTGAGTACAGCGTGGGCGTGCTGTTGGAAAAAACAACGGGCGCTCGCTTTTGGGATTACTCGCACCTGCCGTTTAACCTGCACGGACGCATCTGTCTGTACTGGGCCTGCGCGTTTGGCTTGGGTGCGTTGTGCATTTGCCGTTTAGTGGAGCCGGCATTGCTGGGGCTGCTTGGCCATCTGCCGGTGCTGATTGTGCGGTTGTCCGCCTTTATCGTCGCGGTCGCGATGATGGTCGACGCGGTGTGCTCTTTGGCCAGCTGGCGCCGCCTGTCCGATCAGCTGGAGCGTGTGCGCGCCGACCTTGCCGACCGTATCAACGAGTCGCTTGCCGATGCCTCGGACTCAATGCTCGAGCGCATTCCCGAATCGACGATTGACTCGGTGACACAGACGCACATCCGTAGCCGTGCCGTTAACGCATGGCTGGCCGAGCTGGGTGACGCGACGCTCGATGCCCTGCGCGAGAAGGCTTCGATGCCGACGTTTATCGCGGACGGCGCTCGCGGCCTGGCGCTCGCTGCCCGCCGCGTGGCCGATGCCGCACCGAGCATGCCGCGTCCGTCGCTCAGTCGTCGCCTTGCCGGCAAGCGCATGAGCCGTCCGGTGCCGAGCGTGTCGCTCAGCCGCCGCGACCTACGCTTCTTTAACGCTTTCCCGCGTCTGCGCATCAATCGCTACGAAGGTGTCATTCGAGCAACTAATCTCCGCGACCGAGCCCACGAGCTGTTTCGGCGCTAGTCGGGACGGGCGCGCTCACGGCTCCCTTGCTCGCGTATTTCCCGTTCGTTTCGCGCCCGTTGCCGCGCTGTTTCCAAGATTGCGGCACCGTTTCCATTCGACAACGCAGCGTTTAACAACGCCGTATCTGGTCTACACCAGTTGCCCCTCGGCCGCATTATGGGCGCCGACAACGTTCATGCGATCAAGGGGGAGCGAATGTACGATACGGGATCGACAACGTTTATGCTCATCTGCACCATGCTCGTGTTTTTAATGACACCGGGTCTGGCGTTTTTCTATGGCGGCCTGTCCAGGCGCAAAAATGTCATCAACACCATGCTTATGTGCTTTGGCGCCATTGGCCTGGTCGGTGTGCTGTGGATTGTCGCCGGCTGGTCGCTGGCCTATGGCGGTGACGGCTCGAGTCCATTTATTGGAGGCCTTGACCAGCTGCTGTGCCTGCCGGTGCTCAACCAGGTGCTGCAGGCGGCCGAGGGCAGTGCCGCGGACGGTGCCGTCTACCCTCAGATCATTAACATTGCCTTTCAGATGGCGTTTGCCATGATCACTGCTGCTATCGTCACGGGTAGCCTGGCCGGCCGCGTTAAGTTTGGTGCCATGACGGCCTTCCTGGGCATTTGGCTGCTTGTGGTCTATGCGCCGCTCGCCCACATGGTCTGGGGCGGCGAGGGCTCCTTTATCGGTGACATGATCGGCGCGCTCGACTTTGCCGGCGGCGACGTGGTGCACATTTCGTCCGGTCTCACGGGCCTGATTCTCTGCTTAATGCTCGGCCGTCGTCGTGGTTTTGGCATGGTGAGCTACCGTCCGCATAACGTGCCGTTTGTGGCGCTGGGCGCCGGCCTGCTTTGGTTTGGCTGGTTTGGCTTTAACGGCGGCAGCGAGTTTAAGGCCGACGCCGTTGCGGCACTCGCCATCCTCAACACCGTGACGGCTAGCGCGGCGGGCATGGTCTCGTGGCTTGCCGTCGAGCGCGTGCATACCGGCCGCCCCACGCTGGTGGGTGCCAGCACCGGTTTGGTTGCGGGCCTTGTGGTGGTCACGCCGGGTGCGGGATTTGTCGAGCCGTGGGCGGCGCTGGTTATGGGCTTGATCGTATCGCCTGTCTGCTACCTGGCTATCAGCCATCTTAAGACCAAGTTTGGCTACGACGATGCACTCGATGCGTTTGGTTGCCACGGTATCGGCGGAATTTTGGGCGGCGTGCTCACGGGTCTGTTCTGCGTGCCGGAGCTTTCATGGACCGGTAAGGGCGGCCTGTTCTACACGGGCGACGTGTCGCTGCTCGTCTCGCAGGTTCTGGGCATTGTAGTGACGGTCGTTATCGTGATGGTGCTCGATTTGGTGATCGCCGCGGTGGTCAAGGCACTGTTCCACGGCAGTCTGCGTGTGGACGAGGCCGATGAGGCGCTGGGCCTGGATGCGAGTCAGCACGGCGAGAGCGCTTATCCTTCGTTCTCCGGACTCGATTAGCAGCTTCCCCAAGCACCGCACCTTGCCGTTCAATCGTCGCTCACGTACTTAAGTACGCTTCGCTCCTCTTTCACGGCAATCTGCGGCACTTGGGAAACCTGCTAAGACCAGTCAGTTGAACTTTTTGATTTCTGAGGTTGGCTTGCGGCACCTGGGAAACCCGCGTCTCATGTAAAGGGATACGTTGATTATTGAGAGGAATTCATTATGAAAAAGATCACGGCTATCGTGCGCCAGGAAAAGCTTGAGGTTCTTAAAGACGCGCTGTTTGCTGCCGATGTTCGTGGCATGACTATCAACCAGGTGCAGGGCTGCGGCGCACAGCATGGCTGGAAGGAATACGTGCGCGGCAACGAGTTGCTTGTCAACATGATCCCTAAGGTGCAGTTCACCCTCATCTGCGCCGACAAGCACGTCGACGGCATTGTCGAGATTATCTGCAACGCCGCACGCACCGGAGCCGTCGGCGATGGCAAGATTTGGGTCGAGCCGGTCGAGGAAGTCATTCGCATTCGCACCGGCGAACATGGTCCCGCCGCGGTATAGAATCGACCGCCTGCCATCCGCAACGTTAAAATGCTGCAATGAGGCACAAGACTTGCGTTGCGGATGGACAGATTATGGGTCGTAATAAATATCCCGAGGAGACGGTCGCGAAGATTCTCGACGCGGCGCTGGAGTTATTCTGCGCACAGGGTTATGAGGGGACGAGCATTCAAGATATCGTCGACCGCCTCGATGGCATGACCAAGGGCGCTGTCTATCATCACTTTAAGAGTAAAGAGGAGATTTTCGACGCCGCATTTGATCGGGCAATGGCTCCGATTGTTGAGCACCGTCGCGCGACACTCGGTGCTGGCAATATGACGGGAGCTCAAAAGCTCAAACGACTTTATGCGCCCGAGTCCGTTGTTCCGCAAATTGAGCTATGGGCACGCATGCATCCTGCGGCAGATCCGGTAAAAAGCTCGCGTCTACTGGCGATGCAGTACCAGGGCTCGTTTGACGAGTCGGCCGATGGCAATCTCTTGCAGGTAATCGAGGAGGGCATCACTGACGGCTCCATTGTGTGCGAATGCCCGCGCGAAGCGGCAGAGGCGGTGTCGTTGTTGGCGAATCTTTGGCTGTTGCCGCTGTTCCGTCCGCTCGAGCCCAAGGAGCGAATGCTTGCTCGCGCACAATGTTTGGCGCAGATGGCGGCCGCGGTGGGGCTCGATTTGGGTAATGAAGTGCTTCAGACAACGGCGGAGATTTGGGACGTATGGGACCGCGCCGGGTGGTAATATAGATACCAATGGTATGTAATTGATTTGTGAGGGTAGCCACGGCTGCCCTTTTCAAGTCATTAAATACATACTAATGGTATGTATAGGGGGCGGGCTTATGGCTGGAATGCGGAGGAGTAGCGTCTCGTTGGCGCAAAAAACGGTGCGATCTATCAGACTATTCGGTCTTCTTGTTGCACAGTTGTGCGCGTATTCGATGTTGTCGGCACTGTGCTTTGCGTGCCCGCTTTACTTGTTCGATTGCAGCGGCTCGTCAACGTTATATGGCACCGTCGCGGCGATAGCGTTCGTGCCGGGCGTGCTTGCGACTCCGGCTGGCGGAATCTTGGCGGATCGTGGGAGACACTGCGGGGTTCTTGTGGTGCTCGGCATTGTTCTGATGGCTGCATCGCTGTTGTTTATCCCCATGAAGCGGTCGCTGCCCCTTGCCGTTGTCGTGGTGGCAATACTTTGCGTCCAATATGGCATCCAATCGCTGCTGAAACCGATGCTTCAAATTGAGACGGTGCACATGATGGGCCAAGAAAAGGTTGAGCGTGCCACAGCGTTGGTCTCGCAGGTAACCATGGCGAGCAATATCTTGGGGCCTGTAGTCGGGACGGCAGTCTATGGGTGCTTTGGTATCGATGCTCTATGCGAAACCGCGGCGTTGACGTTTGCGATGTCAGCCCTGCTGTTCGGGGGCACACTCAAGCGATATGCCTCATCTGGAATGACAGGGGACAGTACGACTTGCTCGACATGCCGAAACGATTTTCGGGAGTCGATTCGGTATCTGTTGCAAAATGCATCATTGACCGCTGTGATTTTGCTTGCGGCAGTTTTGAACCTTGCGTTGGTTGGGCTAACGATTGGCGCTCCCATTATTGTTACAAAGCATCTCGGCATGCAATCGTCCTGCGTTGGGATAGTTGAGGTTGCTATGGGCTTGGGCGGTCTTGCCGGCAGTGGCTTGGTCGGCATTTGGCCGCATCGGTTTTCTTTCAATGGCATATGTCGATATGTCGCGATGATCTGTTTTGGAGTTGCACCGATCATTGTCACGCTACTGTTCAGTCCTGACGAATTTGCGTTTGTCACGTTTGCGGCCGTCTCGGCATGGGTCATGGCGTGGGCAAGCATTACATCGGTTGAAATCGTTTCATTCGTTCAGCGGTCAGCGCCAAAGGAACTCTGCGGAAAAGTGCTGGCACTCGTTTACATGGCGCTTTCCTGCGCAACGCCTATTGGCCAATTGGTTTACGGGCTCGCATATGATCGATGGGCACCGGCGATTGTATTCGCAGGCATGCTGGCGGTGCTGACGTTGACGACGGCGCTGTTTTATCGACTGAAAAGTCGCTCGAACGATTGATTTAACGCGCTGGGGCACCGTTGCTTTGCGGAAGCGAATGTCCCGGCGCGTTGGAACACCCTTGCATGGGCGCGCCTCTCCTTCGTCTACAATATCGTGCAGACGAAGGAGAGGCATGCCCATGATCAAGATGTTTGCGAGTGACTTAGACGGAACGCTGCTCAACGCCCTGCACGAGGCAGATGGGACCATTCGCCGTGCCATTCGCGAGCTGACCGAGGCTGGCCTGCATGTGGTTCCCGCGACCGGACGCTCGACGCTGCCGGTCGGCGAGCATGGCTTTACGGGCCTGGCGCTTGACGCCTGCTGCTCCAACGGATCCATCGTGCGCGACAGCCATGGCGAGGTACTCAAAACCTGGACCATCGACCCACAGGTTACCGAGGAGTTGCTCAAGGCGTTCCCGGACATTTGCTTCGACTGCTCCACGCCCGACGGCATGTTCTCGAGCGGTTCGTTCGAGATGCACCAGGCGGGTTTTAAGAAGGACAGCCCTATCAAGCGCATCGTGATGCGCGGCATGCGTGCACGTGGCGGGTATCACGAGGAGCAGTATTTCGATCAGTCGATCGGCGATATCTTGCGTCACGATGTATGCAAGATCAATTGTCGCGTGACCTCGCCCGAGCTGGAGCGCGACCTTAAGGCGTATTTGGCCGAGCGCTCGGACCGCGTGGTCAACGCGCCGTTCGATCCGGTGATGTTCGAAATCACGGACGTGGCGTGCAACAAGGGTGAGAGCGTGGCCTGGCTGGCGGGCTACTACGGTATTGCCGAGGACGAGGTCGCGGTTTACGGCGACGGCGGCAATGACATTGCAATGCTCAAACGCTTCCGTCACAGCTACGCGACCAAAAACGCTAGCGATGCAGCCAAGGCCGCTGCGAGCGCGACCATCGGCAGCTGCATGGTCCACGCTGTCCCCAAACACATGCTTGCCACCATGCATAAGCAAAACTCTCGCACCGTCATCGAATAATGTGGCAAAGGGACAGCCCCTTTTTCATGAGAACCCTGCACCTTTGGCATGCGAACATATATTCGTATATATAACTAAGTTTTGATAGAATCGGTATCGTTGACGGCAGCTCCATGTGTCGGGCAGCGCCCTCCATCTGATGGGAGGTGATGCCCATGACCGATCTGATTGATTTCGTGAGGCTTCTGACCGCTTTGGTCTCGTTCTTCACGGCGCTTGTCGGCCTTTCCGAGGCACTCAAGCAGCGTTCGAAGCGTAACAGAAGGGGTCGCCGCCGCTAAGGCGTTGACCCCCTAATGCAAACAACGGCGCTGCCCAGCTTTCCAGAACTTGGGCTGCCGTCGACACTATTCTACCCACGAATGACATTTTGAACAATCGGCAATGCCACTCCAAAAGCCGGGCACAACTGGCACAACCTAGGCGGTCGCTGAATGTGACAAAGGGACTGCTCTTCGTCACATCCTAAATATTGCCTTTACGTGTTGATGCACACGGTGTGCAATAATACTCGCACTGTGCAATAGCGCACAGGTTGAGTAACAAGGAGGACGCTTGTCCCAGCTCGAGAAATGCGACCGCCGGTCCCTTCGCTCGCAGCGTGCCCTTCGCCAGGCACTTGCCAGCGAGCTTGCCGAAAGCGGCGACCTTTCGCGCATTAATGTCGCGTCGCTCACCGAGCGCGCTGGCCTTACGCGCCGCACGTTCTATTCGCACTACCGCGATATTCCCGACTTTATCAGCCAGATCGAGAACGGCCTGCTTGCCGAGATTCGCGAGCGGGTGGAGCTTATCACCGCAGCTCAATTACCTGATCTTTACCGCAACATCGACGAGCTCGAGCCGGCACCCGGTTCGGTTGAGCTGCTTCGCTATCTTGCGGCTAATTGCGACCTTATCGGGGCCTTGCTGGGCCCGGGCGGCGACCCCGCCTTTATTAAAAAGATCATCGACACCGCGCGTGAGGCTGTGGTGCCGCGTGCGCAGACGGGCATTTTGGGCCTGGCGCTGGGCACGTTCTTTGACTACTACGTCACCTACGTCGTGAGTGCCGAGGTCGGCATGATTCAGCGCTGGTTTGAGCGTGGGCTCACCGAATCGCCCGAGGCCATGGCGCGCATTATGAC
This sequence comes from uncultured Collinsella sp., assembly GCA_902464965.1. Lineage (GTDB taxonomy): Bacteria > Actinomycetota > Coriobacteriia > Coriobacteriales > Coriobacteriaceae > Collinsella. Next base: position 47,380 of record CABQLI010000002.1, on the reverse strand, counting down.
GGTGCTCGCTTTTGTGCGCCCTGGTGACCTGTATGGCCAACCCATCGATATCAACGTGCCGGAATACGGCATGAAGCTATTGAATCTACAGCTCGAGGACGCGGCCGACACCGCCGCAGCCGTCGAGTCCAACAACTAAGAGGAGAGACAATGAGCAAACTCGTCGAGGGTATTAAGGACCGTATGGTCGCTGCCGCGCGTGAGGCTGCACCTGCCGTGGTGGATGCCGCGCAGAAGGCCGCGACCGCGGCTGCTGAGAAAGTTGCCGAGGCAGTTGCCGATGCCAAGAACGCGGCAGGGGAGACGTCCGTCGCTAGCGAGCCCGCCGCCGAGCCCCTAGCCGCCACCGCCGCCCAGGCCCCCGAAGGCGCGATCTTCAACCCCGAGAACGCCCGCGGCAACCTGCATCTGGGCATCGACGTGGGCTCCACCACCGTCAAGCTTGCCGTGCTCAACAACGACAACCAGATCGTCTACGCCAAGTACCAGCGCCACCACACCGACGTCCGCGCTTGCGCCCGCGACCTGTTCGAGGGCGCTGCGACCGTGTTGCCGACGGCCCAGATGACCTGCGCCATTACCGGCTCGGGCGGCCTTCTGCTGTCCCAGTGGCTCGACCTGGAGTTTGTCCAGGAGGTCATCGCCAGCAAGCGTGCCGTCGAGACCCTCATCCCGGCCACCGATGTCGCCATCGAGCTGGGCGGCGAGGACGCCAAGATCATCTACTTCGATAACGGCATCGAGCAGCGCATGAACGGCACCTGCGCCGGCGGTACGGGCGCCTTCATCGATCAGATGGCAACCCTGCTGCACACCGACGCCAGCGGCCTTAACGAACTCGCGGCCAACGCCACCACCATCTATCCCATCGCCAGTCGCTGCGGCGTCTTTGCCAAGACTGACGTGCAGCCGCTGCTCAACGAGGGCGCCCGTCCCGAGGACGTGGCCGCCTCCATCTTCCAGGCTGTCGTGACCCAGACTATCTCGGGTCTGGCGTGCGGCCGTCCCATCCGCGGCAACGTCGCCTTCCTGGGTGGCCCGCTGCAGTACCTCTCCGAGCTGCGCCACCGCTTCTACCTCACGCTCAACCTGGACGAGGAGCACCGCATTGTGCCCCAAAACGCTCACCTGTTTGTGGCGAGCGGCGCCGCCATGGCGCACGAGTCCAATAAGCTCAGCACGTTCCCACAGCTCATCGAGGCCATCGACAGCTTGGGTGACACGCAGGGTGCCGAGGTCGAGCGCCTGGATCCGCTCTTTGCCACCGACGAGGATTTTGCCGAGTTCAAAACCCGCCACGACCAGGAAGTCGTTCCTAGGGGCAAGCTCGACGGCTACACCGGCCGCGTGTTCATCGGCATCGACGCCGGCTCCACCACCATGAAAGCCGCGCTCGTGGGCGAGGACGGTCAGCTGCTGCACACCTGGTACGGCAACAACAACGGCGACATCCTGGGCACGGCCAAGGTCATCATGGCCGATTTCTACAACCACATCCCCGCCGGCTGCACCATCGGCCACGTGACCACCACGGGCTACGGCGAGGCGCTGCTCATCGAGGCCCTCAAGGCAGACTCGGGCGAAATCGAGACCGTCGCGCACCTGCGCGGCGCCAAGGCGTTCCTGCCCGGCGTCGAGTTCATTCTGGACATCGGCGGCCAGGACATGAAGTGCCTGCGCGTCAAGGACGGCGTCATCGAGCACATCATGCTCAACGAGGCCTGCTCGTCGGGTTGCGGTAGCTTTATCGAGAGCTTCGCCGTCTCTATGAACATGGACGTGCGCGCGTTCGCCGACGCCGCCATCCATGCCAAGGCCCCGGTGGACCTGGGCAGTCGCTGCACGGTCTTTATGAACTCGCGCGTCAAGCAGGCGCAAAAGGAAGGCGCCACGGTGGGCGACATCGCGGCAGGTCTGTCCTATTCCGTCATCAAGAACGCCCTGTTCAAGGTCATTAAGCTGCGCGACCCCAAGGAGATCGGCAGCCAGGTGATCGTCCAGGGCGGCACCTTTATGTCCGATGCTACGCTGCGTGCGTTTGAGCAGCTCACCGGTGTTCATGCCGTACGTCCCGACATCGCCGGCTGCATGGGCGCCTACGGTGCGGCCCTGCTCGCCCGCGATCGCGCCGGCGCCGACGGCACTTCGACCATCCTCTCGGCCGAGGACATCGCGCACCTTACCGTGACGCAAAAGCATGTCCGTTGCGGCCGTTGCTCTAACAACTGCCAGCTTACCGTCAACGATTTTGGCGGCGGTAGGCGCTTCATTACCGGTAACCGCTGCGAGAAGGGTGCCGGCCACAAAAAGCAGAAAACCGAGGCCCCCAACCTCTTCAAAAAGAAAAACGAGCTGCTCTTTAACCGTGAGGTGCTGAGCCCCGACGAGGCCCCGCGCGGCACCGTCGGCATCCCGCGCGCACTCAACATGTACGAGAACTACCCCTTCTGGCACGCGTTCTTTACGCGCCTGGGCTTTAGCGTGCAGCTGTCCGACCAGTCGAGCAAAAAGACCTACCAGGCGGGCATCGAGTCCATGCCGTCCGAGAGCGTGTGCTATCCGGCCAAGATGAGCCACGGCCACGTGATGAACCTCATCGACCGTGGCGTCGACTTCATTTGGATGCCGTGCGTGCGCTGGGAGCGCAAGGAGGATCCGACCGCCGGTAACTGCTACAACTGCCCCATCGTCATGAGCTACCCCACGGCGCTGGCGCTCAATATCGACGAGATCCGCGAGCAGAACATCGAGTTCCTGTACCCGTTTGTGCCCTATCACGATAAGACCGAGCTCAAGCGCCGCCTGTACCAGGTGCTCGCCGTCGACCGCGTGGCCGATGCCGAGGCTGGTCGCGGTCGCGTGCGCGGTCCCAAGATCACGCGCTCCGAGGTCGATGCCGCCGTCAACGCTGCCTTTGAGGCCGACGCGCGCTTCCACGAGGACATCCAGACCATGGGCGAGGAGGCCCTTAAGTGGGTCGAGGACCACGGTGGCCATGGCATTGTGCTCGCCGGCCGTCCTTACCACAACGATCCCGAGATCAACCATGCCCTGCCCGAGCTTATCTCGAGCTTTGGCTTTGCGGTCTTTACCGAGGATTCGCTCGCGCATCTGGTAAAGCCCGAGCGCCCCATCCGCGTCGTCGACCAGTGGATGTACCACAGCCGCCTATACGCCGTCGCCCGTTTTGTTACGATGCGCAACGATCTGGACCTGATTCAGCTCAACTCCTTCGGCTGCGGCTTGGACGCTCTGACCACCGACCAGGTGCAGGAGATCCTGGAGGCCAGTGGCAAGATCTACACCGTGCTCAAGATCGACGAGGTGTCCAACCTGGGCGCCGCGCGTATCCGTATTCGCTCGCTCATGGCAGCGCTCAAGGACCAGGAGGCCGAGCGCCTGGCCGATGCCACGGCCGCGGGCGAGGCCTACGAGCAGGGCGACGCCGCGCCGGTGGCGCCCTCCACGGATGCCCCCGCGTTCGCGAGCCGCAAGTACACGTTTGAGGCTCAGCGCGAGGGCGCTTCGACCGCGTGGCCCAAGGTGCCCTTTACCGAGCAGATGCGCGACGAGAGCTACACCATCCTGTGCCCGCAGATGGCGCCGATCCACTTTGACCTGGTCAAAGAGGTATTCCGCGGTGCCGGCTACAATTTGGAGCTGCTGCCCTCGACCGATCACGATGCCGTCGAGGCCGGCCTGCGCTATGTGAACAATGACATTTGCTACCCGTCGATTCTGGTAACGGGTCAGATTATGGAGGCCATCGAGAGCGGCCGGTACGACCTGTCCAAGACGGCCGTGGTTATCAGCCAGACTGGCGGTGGCTGCCGTGCCACCAACTACATCGCGCTCATCCGCAAGGCCCTGCGCGAGAGTGGCCACCCCGAGATCCCGGTGATCTCGCTTTCGGCCGTGGCACTCGGCGAGGACAACCCTGGCTTTAAGGTTACGCCGGCGCTGCTTAAGCAGGCAGTCTATGCGGTGCTCTTTGGCGACGTGATGATGCAGATGCTCTACCGCTGCCGCCCGTACGAGGCCACGCCCGGTGCCGCCAACGCACTCTATGAGGAGTACATGGCGCGCGCCCGCAAGCTGGCGCCCAAGTTCAACCGTCACAACTACACCAAGCTGTGCCGCGAGGCCATCCGCGCGTTCGACACCATGCCGCTCGTGGGCGAGGGTACCAAGCCGCGCGTGGGCGTGGTTGGCGAGATCCTGGTCAAGTTCCACCCCACGGCAAACAACCACGTGGTCGACGTTATCGAGCGCGAGGGCTGCGAGGCCGTGGTGCCGGGCCTGCTCGACTTCTTCCTGTACTCCATGAGCAACGCCGAGCTGCAGAAGGACGAGCTGGGAAGCTCTGCTACCACGCGCGCTGGCATGCAGGCGCTCATCAAGCTCGTGGACTGGATGCGCACGCCGGTGGAGGAGATGCTCGAAAAGTCCCGCCGCTTTGAGGCGCCTGAGCGCATCGGCACCATGGCCGACAAGGCCCGTACGGTGCTTTCGGTGTGCAACAACATGGGCGAGGGGTGGCTGCTCACGGCCGAGATGCTCGACCTGATCGACCATGGCGCACCCAACATTATCTGCACGCAGCCCTTCGCGTGCCTGCCCAATCACGTGGTGGGCAAGGCCGTGATCAAGGAGCTGCGCCGTCAGCACCCCGAGAGCAATATCGTCGCGGTGGACTACGACCCCGGTGCGTCCGAGGTCAACCAGCTCAACCGCATTAAGCTCATGATCAGCGTGGCCAAGGAAAACATGCGCGCCGGCAAGGGCTTTAAGCTCGAGAAGGTGGCGCCGCTCGCGATGGACGAGGTCACCGGCCAGATGCGCGCCCACGATGGCTGCGTGAGCTGCGGCTCGGTCGACGAGAGTGCCGTGGCGTCGGTCGCTGAGCGCCTGGGACGCGGCATTAAGAAGTAGACGGCCCGCTTTGGGCTAGATATGAGGCAAACGGGTGGTAGACATATCGGCTACTACCCGTTTTTGCTGGACATGGAACCCTGAGATAATGAACAGGTGTTACCGTTCGCCGCAAATTACCGTCCGTTTATAGAACCCACCCCAGCGTGCAGTCCCCTTACGGTTGAATAAATACACATCTATGGAATTACGTAAGAGAGGACCGTTCCATGAGCTACAAGACCGTTTGCGTTGCCGGTGGCGGCGTGCTGGGAAGCCAGATTGCCTTTCAGGCTGCCTACTGTGGCTTCGATGTGACGATTTGGCTGCGCAGCGAGGGCAGCATCGGCCGCACCCAGCCCAAGATCGATCATGTGCGCGAGGAGTACATCGCGGCAATCGAGGGTATGGCGGACGGCACGGGCGAGTGGTGCTCCGGTATCGCCGATAGCGGCAAGCCCTTCGACAAAGAGGCGGCACTCGCCGCCGTTGAGCGCGCCTACTCCACACTCAAGCTAGAGCTCGATCTTGCCAAGGCAGTGGCCGACGCCGATTTGGTCATCGAGTCTATGGCTGAGGATACCCAGACAAAGATTGACTTCTACAAGAAGCTCGCCCCGGTCCTTCCGCAAAAGACCGTCGTCGTGACCAACTCCTCCACGTTACTGCCGAGTACCTTTGCCAAGTACACTGGCCGCCCCGAGAAGTACCTGTCGCTGCACTTTGCCAACTCTATCTGGAAGAACAACATGACCGAGGTCATGGCACAGGACCAGACCGACAAGCGCTACTTCGATGAACTCGTCGACTTTGCCAACGATATCCGTATGCTGGCGTTGCCCGTCAACAAGGAAAAGAACGGTTATCTGCTCAACTCCATGTTGGTACCGTGGCTGCTTTCGGGCCTTGACCTGTACGTCTCGGGCGTGAGCGATCCCAAGAGCATCGACCTCGCGTGGACGCGTGGCACCGGCGCTCCCAAGGGCCCGTTCCGCGTATTCGACACGGTGGGTATCCAGACGGCCTACAACATCGTCATGCAGTATCAGAAGGTCCCGGGCCTGGTGAGCCCGCTGCTCAAGAAGATGATGATGCCCTACAACTTTAAGGCCATGGCATCCGTCCTCAAGAAAATGCTCGACGAAGGCAAGCTGGGCGAAAGCTCGGGCGAGGGCTTCTTCAAGTACTAAAAATGATCCCTCGGGGTCGGAGGAAAACGGATCATTTCCGGCCGCCAACAGTGAGAAGATGGACCCAGAAATAGAAAGGAGTGGCAATGGGCCGGCTCGGGCTTTGAGGACAAGCTGCTGCAGGCCCAGGGCGATTTTTCGCTCAACGCGGGCCAGCACAGCGTGACGTATCTGCCGAGTTCTGACACGGCAACGACCGGTCGCTACCAGGTGCTGCTGTACGACAACAACTTTGGTGTGGCCGAGAGCTATCCCAAGTTCGACTGGGGTCAGCTGGGCACCGCGGTGGTGACCGACTACAGCCGCGGCTCGCATTCGTTTGGGCGCATCTTTACGGTGGACGAGATGGCACGCACCTACGAGCTCGAAGACCAGATCGCGGTGCCGTTCTCGGGCTACGTTAGCAGTGCGCAGCGCGTCGGCAATTCGAACAGCATGCTCGTGGCATCGGGCCAGGCCAAGACCTTTGCCGAGTACGACCGCTACGGTCTGGCCATCGCCACCTACGAGATGGAAGCCGAGAAGTACATCTACCGCGTGTACAAGTACGAGCTGTAGCGCTGCGCTTGGGTTTGACCAATGGAGTATGAAAACACGCCGTTCGCCGATGCCCCCTCCGCGAGTGGTAGCCATATGGTTTGATGTCAGAAACATATAGTTGTCGCCAGCCTGCTGGCGACGTTCCCCCTGACATCGGAGGTTCCAGGTATGTTTTGCGCTCCGTTAAACAACTATCGGTTGGGCTAACATGGGTCGCTGTGCTATTTCGATAACCCTTGCAGTGGTCTGCCTGGCTGTGCTCCTGGGCGCTACAGGGCTGTTTGCTATAAGCCGAGAAACGTCCTATATGCAGGAATGCGCTTCCGAAGGGTTTGCCATTGACGGTTACTATCGGGACGACAAGATGAGTCTGGAAACCCTGGCCTTTCTTGAAGAGGATAACCATCGGTGGCAACTGGTCGACAAAGACGGCAGCTGCGTTGACGGGCAGTTTAAGCGTACGGATGACCCCAACATCCTGATATTAAAGAAGGAAAACGGCGAAGAATTCGGCACGGTTCACGTTGCATATATATCGCGCCGACGCAATCAAGGGCAGATTTACCTAATTAGAAATACTAAGGTGACCCGATTTTATCTTGTGAGCACCGATCCGGCGTTTACGGTGGAGTCTGGCGAGGTCGATTCGGACAGTTGATTCACGGCAATAAAAAAGCGAGCGGGGCGCGGGTGTGAACTGCACCCCGCTATTTGCTCGTGTCCGTATCGCATCTGCGCCTCGTCGTAACTTGCGTCCGTGCAGTCATTCATCCCGCGCCGGCATCACTTCACATCGAACTCCACGCGATCGAGTTCGGGCACATTGAGGTCGATGAGCTTCCGGGCGACGTGGCGGTCGTGTGCCCCAAGCGCCTCGCCTGTCGTCACATGGGCGACAATCTCACGCTCGACGATGCCCTCCTCCTCGCCTTCGGTAGCCGAGGTCTCGACGGCGACGGTGTAATCCTTAAAGCCTGGCAGCACCGCCGCAAGCTCGCGCGTGGTCTCGGTGACGCCGTAGCCGTCCTGCACGCCGGCCTGCGCCGAGCCAATGGAGCCCGCCGTCATGACGATGCAGGGGATGGCAAAGATCACCGTGCCCACGATGATGCGGCGGCGCACTTTGCGTGACAGCTCGTCGACCTCGGCGTCTTCCTCAGCGGTCACAATGCCGTCGCCGTTAAGGTCGCGCTTGAGCGGCACGCGCAGAAGAAGTAGTACGGCTTCGGCCGCGAGTGCGATAAAGATTACGTTGATGCCAAACTCGTAGAGCGCCGAGAGAAACAGCGACCCGCTTGCGATGGCGATGCCGTAGCCCGCCGCGCACAGGGGCGGCATGAGCGCGGTCGCCACGGCCACGCCGGCGATGAGCGTGGCGGGTTCCTGGTCGCGTGAGTTGCCCAGCCCGCCTGCAAAGCCGCCTGCGAGTGCGACGGTAAGGTCCCAGACGGTGGGTGTCGAGTTGTCGATGATGGCCGCCGTGGTGGTGCCAAGGGGCGAGAGCTTAAAGTACAGCGTGGACGTGACCAGGCAAAAGGCCATCTGCAGCGCAAGGCTGGCGACGGCTTCGACGGTAATCTCGCGGTCGAGCGTGGCAATACCGTATGCCATGGCAAGGACCGAGCCCATGAGCGGGCAGATGAGCATGGCGCCCACGATGGCGATGTCCGAATCGATATCGAGGCCGATGCTTGCGATCAGCATGGCGATGATGAGGATGCATAGGTGGGAGCCAGTCAGACGCGCCCCGTTTACAAAACGCTTGCGGATCACGTGATAGGGCGCGCGACCCTCGCGAATGTTGAATGCGCGCTTGAGGAAGCGGGTGATGTTTTCCATGGCTTCGCTATGAGCGGGGCGGATGCCGTGACGCCGATGATGACGCTCGCGCAGTCGCTTGATCTGTTGTTTGTCGAGTTCCATGTCCACCTCGTTCCAGCGCGGTCCGCGCAACGCGCCCGTTGTCTTAACTCTACACCGTGGCGGGCGGGGTGTCTGTTGGATGCGGAATCCGATAGGGCGGATGACGCGGGAGCAAATGCAAATCACAGGCTCAATTCCATCCCGCGAGAATATGATGCACCAGTTCCTTCAAATGTGACGAAACTGTGAAGCACGAGAGCGTGAATTTCAAAAAATACGCTGGTCGCCAATGTTGCGCAACAGAATTCAAAAATCGACAGCTACCGTTTGATACGTATGGATACATCCGTGTCAAAGGGAGAAAGCCATGGCAAACTACAGTCCACAACACTTTGAGCCTCGGGCCAAGGCCGTCAACGTCAAGGGCGTTGCCAACCGCGCCGTCGCAACCGTTTTGACGGCGGGCCTCATCGCTCAGCCGCTCATGTCGCCGCTGGCGGCAATCGCCGCACCGTCAACCGATAACGGCGATTCTGTTCAGGGGGGGGGTAGTTCTGTAGAGAATACCGTTGCCGCCGGTAACCAAGCGGTCGTAAAGACGGCTGCCCAGCTGGCCGAGGAGTCGGCAAAGCAGCTCAAGGACGCTCAGGCCGCCTACGATGCCGCCCAGAAGAAGGCCGACGCGGCGGGCCAGTCTCAAAAGCAGGCGCAGCAGCAAAAGAATCAGGCCTCGCAGGCTGTGAGCGACAACGAAATCGAGCAGAACGCAGCAGAAGTCGCCGCGCTCCAGGAGAAGATTGACGAGCTCAAAGCCGCCGTCGAAAAGACCGAGCAGCAGCAGAAGAAGCTGGGCGACCTGAACGATCAGCTCGATCAAGCCAACAAGAGTGTCGAGGATAAGACCCAGGCGCTCAAGGACGCCAAGGCAAAGCAGGATGAGGCCAAGAAGGCCCTCGATGATGCCCAGGCCAAGCTCGAGGCCATGGGTATGGACGAGTACGAGGCCGCCAAGAAGGCCGTCGAGGACGCACAGGCAAAGCTCGATGACGCCAATAAGGCCGTTGCTACTGCACAGGCCAATCTGGACCAGGCCAAGGCTGCCGAGGCTAGCGCCCAGCAGGAAAAGAAGGACACTGAGGCCGCTCTGACGACTGCCCAGGCCAAGAAGCAGGAGACTGCCGCTGCGCTCGCAGCCGCAACCACCGCGCGCGATAACGCCCAGCAGAAGTTCAACCAGGCGCAGGCCGCGCTCGATGCTGCCGTCTCGGGTACGGGTGTCGACCTGAGTGCGCTTGAGGCCGCCAAGATCGCTGCTGCTGGTGAGCTCAAGACCGCGCAGGCGGAGCTCAATGCCGCGACGGATGCCGACGCCACCGCACAGACAAATCTGCAGGCCGCCCAGGCTGCCGTCGCTGCCGCGCAGGAGAAGGCCAACGCCGCCAACGCTGCTGTGGCATCTGCCCAGTCTGCATACGATGCGGCAAACAAGGAGTACAAGGACGCGGCCAGTAAGCGCGACGCCGCCAAGGCCGCATACGAGAAGGCGCAGCAGACCGAAGCAGACAAGAAGACCGCGTACGATAAGCTTGTCGAAGTTCGCAAGCAGAAGCGCAGCGAGTGGGAGACAGCCTGCGCCGCTTCGAACGCCGCGGAAAAGGCTTATGACGCTGCTAATGCCCAGGTTGAGGCTCTTGAGCAGCAGATTGCAGACCTAAAGTCCAACATGACCGTTGACCAGGAAGTCATCAGTCAGGGTATGTTCGGCTTCATGAACTACATCATCGGCGGCAGCCAGTTCACAGCCACGCAGAAAAAGAACGCAAGCACTGCCGCGTCGATGCTCATGGGGACGACGGATAAACAGGACTGGTATGACAAGTACGTCGATCAGGACATGTCTCGCGACACCAATCCGCTTTCCTTGGAGCAGATGCGCAACGCCCTGACCTACCTCGATACCCAGAACAACCTCCGCAAGGCGAACGGTCAGTCGGAGCTCAGCGTCAGCCTCCGCATGACTGCGGCAGCCGCACTTAATACATCATATTCATCGAACATCTGGGGACACTCGAACTGCTATTTCGATCAAGGTGAGAATCTTGCAGGCGGCGGCGGGGCATACACCGGAGGCGAGACCGAGGATACGCTTGGCTGGCCATATACCGGTCTCTACACCCAGGAGAAAAAGGCGTTCGATAAGTACGTCGAGCAGTATGGTGACGCACTTGGAAGCCATCGATATGATTCCTACTATATCTACCAGCACTACAACAGCATCTACCATGAGTGCGGGCACTATCTAAACATCATCGATGCCGGCGCGAAGGCTATCGGCATCGCGACCGGTAGCGGTAAGAATACCGATTCCGAGGTAACCGTTTTCGACTATAGCGGGAGCACGGGGCAGAAGGATTTCACTGTTTCCGAGTTCAAGAAGCTCGTCAACGACTACATCGATTCTGCCTATAACGCTGGCGGCACGCAGGCGCAGAAGGCGCAACTCAAGGAGCTCCAGAGCAAGCTCGCCGAGGCGCAGAAGATGCTGGGCACGGCCGATACGGCATATCTCGCTGCTCTCAATAACCAGAAGGACGCGCAAGACGCCTATACCGCGGCCGACACGAACGTGAACACCGCCAAGGGCGAGTACGAGAAGGCCAAGTCCGGCACCGCCGCCGCGAAGACGGCATACGACGCCGCGAAGGACGCGCTCGGCGGAATCGATATCGAGTCCCTCAAGCAGAACCTCGATGCCGCCAGGTCCGAGGCGGCTACTGCCAAGGCAGCTCTCGATAAGGCAAATGCCACGCTCGCCGACAGCCAGACGAAGGCAGCCGAGGCCACCGCTCACAAGGCGAAGGCTCGCAGCGCCCGCTATGCCGCCAAGGCAAAATCCGATCAGGCCAATGAGGCGTATGACAACGCCACTGCTTCGGTCAAGGATCTTACCGCCAAGCGCGAGGCCGCCAAGACGGATCTTGCGAACAAGCAGGGCACGCTTGACGATGCCAAGAAGGCCGACGATGCCGCCCAGGCTGGTGTAGACAAGGCCCAGGCCGCAGATGTCCAGGCCGCGACTGCTCTTTCGGACGCCAAGCAGGCGGTTGCCGCCAAGGCGCAGGCTGTGTCCGACGCGCAGGCCAAGGCCAAGGCTGCCGAGGGCGAACTGGCCACCGCGAACAAGGCCTTCGAGCGCTTCGCTGGAGCCCAGAAAGCGGTCGACGACGCCAAGGTCGCCTATGACGCCGCCGTCGCCGGTGTCGCCGATGCCCAGAAGCAGCTCGAGGCCGCCAACGAAGCCGTCGTCGATGCGAACCTCGATATCGTCAAGGCCAAGGCCGAGCTTGCCAACGATGAGGCACTCAAGGCCGATCTTGAGGCTGTCGACCACAAGGCATCCCTTGCCGCGGGCACGACGGGCAACGAGAAGCTGGTCAAGCTGAACGCTGCCTACGCTCGCTATAAGACTGCCGTCGATGCCGCCGCTGGCCTCAAGGCTGCTCTGAGCGATGCCGATGCCAAACTGTCCGATGCCAACGACGCCTATGCCGCCGCGCTGGCTGAGCTTGGCGATGCCAAGGATGCCCTGGCTGCCGCGCAGGCCGAGTACGACAAGTATCATCCCAAGGCCAAGCCTCAGGTTGCACAGGCTGCTGCAAAGGCTCCTGTCGCCAAGAAGAAGGCCACGTCGGCCGCGCTCGCCCAGACTGGCGATGACTCCGCTCTTGCGGGCGAGGTGTTCGTCATTGGCGGTATCACCCTCGTGGCCGCTGGTGTGACGCTGAGCGATCGTCGTCGCAAGCAGATGTAGCGTTTCGAGCGTAGTTTCTGCAACGAACTTCAATTCATAACGGGACCGTCTCGTTAGCCAAACGATAAGGCCGGCGCGCTGTTAAACGCAGCGCGCCGGCCTTTCTTTGTTTCGATATCAAAAAGCCCGGTCAGCAGCCGCAAAAGCTACCGACAGGGCAAGCCGTAGGCAATATGGTTGCTGTCGAGCAGCTGCTCAGCTTAGCCCAGCAGGCTTAAGCCCACGGAGACAAACGCCAGGATAACGCCGACGATGGACTCGCCGCCGAGCAGGCCGCTGGCGACAACTAGGCCCTGTTCCTGGAAGGCGGCGTCCTTGGCAGCCCTCTCCTCGTCAGAAAGACCAGCGGTGGCGTCGCGGTGGGCGGACCACTTGTCGTAGGCGAGCTTGACGCAGGAGCCCAGGAATGCCGTGAGTGACATGTAGAACGGCAGGTACACGCCCAGGCCGATCATCATGGCCGGAATGCCGAGCCAGTACATGACGATGCCGGCGATAAAGCCGCCCGCAAACCACGGCACGCTCGGGATGCCCGAGACCATGGTGGCGACCACGCTTGCCTGTGCGGCAACGAAGCTCTTGTCGGGACCAAAGGCGTCCGGACCATAGGCGGTGACGAGCGCGACCATGACGGCGGCGGCGACCAGGGCGCCCACGATGCCGCCGATGGCCTGGCCGACCCACTGCGCGCGCGGGTTGGTGCCCAGCACGGCGCCGGCCTTAAAGTCGTTCATGACGTCGCCCGCAAGGCCGCACGCCACGGCCACGATGCCGGCGATAAAGAACAGCTTTACCTGAGCGATCTGTGCGAAGGCAGCCACGATGAGCATAACGATGAGGCCAAAGATCTCCATGGGGTCGATGCCCGTCTGGCCGCAGCTCTGTGCGCTCATGATGGTGGTGACAAAGGTGAACAGCGTGACGATGACGGCCGGGACGGGACCAAGGTCGAGCGCGATGGCGATGATCACGGCGATGGCGGCAGCGCCCAGGCCGATGATACCGGCGTCGAGCTTAAGGGAGCCCGAGATGAGCGACTGCTCGTCGGTGTCGGTGGAGCTGTCGGCGGCAAGACCGCGGACGATACCGGCGACCTGCGGCAAGATGTCCTTGAGGACGACGGCGACGCCAAAGCCCATCATGAGGCCCATGCCTAGGGACTTGACGATACCCTGCGCAGTCACAACGTCGAACAGACCGGCAGCGGTGCCACCCACGATGATGCCAAAGTTGCCCAGCAGCGCGCCGGCAAACCAGAAGGCGACGGGAGCGAAGCCCACGAGGAAGCCGACGGAGAGCAGCATGGGCGAGTTGTAGATGCCAAAGGTCACGCCGGGGATGTTGAGCGTGCACAGCATGCTGGGCACCACGCCCAGGGCGTCGCGCAGCACGCTATAGATGCCGGCGATGGCCATGGAACCAAAGAGCTGCTTGCCGGTCTTGCCGCCGGCTTCGGTAGCACGCAGCGTCTGAGCTGCGGCGTTGCCGGTGGGGAACTCAAGCGCGGCGTCCACGATAAAGTGACGGTGGATGAGCGCGGTGGCCAGCAGGCCCAGGATGGTGCCGGCGAGTGCCACGATAAACATGTCGAGCCAGCTGATCTGGTCGGCATAGCCCAGCATCCAGGCGCCCGGGATGGTAAACGCCAGACCGCCGGCGACCATGGCGCCTGCGGACATGATGGTGTGGGTGACGTTGGCCTCGTTGAGACTGGCGTTGCCCATGAGCTTAAGGAAGAACAGCGAGATGACGGCAGCGAAGACGATCGGCCAGGGGAGTGCGCCCATCTTGAGGGCGGTGTAGGCCGAGCTTGCCGTGATAATCACGCAGCCAAGGACGCCGATGACGACGCCGCGCAGCGTGAGTTGCCCGCGCATCGAGGCGCGGTTCGAGGGATTGCTCATATAGAACTCCTTTGCGTATATCCGCTTCCCCTGGGAGCGCCGCTACGGATACGGCGCGGGAAGTCGGGTTACCAAGGGCCGCCGCGTGAGCTCGCGCGCGACCGCGCACCAGTATAGCCGCAAGCTAGTCATTTTGGGATGACTGGTTTAGGTAGGCGATATACTGCTGGGCAGACGAAAGGAGCGCCGACGATGCTTAATGGGTGCGCATATATATTGACGGTCGACGTGGGTAACACGTTCATTCGCTTTGGTCTGTTTGCCGAGGATTCGGCTGCGGCGCAGGAATGCCCGCTTGCGACGTGCGAGATCACGACGCCGTCGAGCATTACGGCCGACGAAGCGCGCATGAGGCTCGCGCAGGTCATGTGCGCACTGGCAGCCGATGCGGGCATGCCGGGTGCACTCGTTCCCGCGGCCGCAGTGCTGAGCTGCGTGGTCCCGGCGCTCGAGCGTCCGTGGAAGGCGGCGCTTTCCCGTACCTGCACGGGACGCGTGCTCACGGTGGGACCGGGACTTAAGACCGGCATGCCCGTGCACTACGACGACCCGGCCGAGATCGGCCCCGACCGCATTGCCGACGCCGTGGCGGCCCGCGCCGTCTTCGGCTCGCCGTGCATTGTGATCGACCTGGGCACCACGACCAATATCGAGGTCATCGACGCGCACGGTACCTTTGTCGGCGGCGTTATCGCGCCGGGGCTGGCGCTCGGCGCCCGCTCGCTTTCGGCGGCAGCAGCGCGCCTGCCGCAGGTCGAGCCCTCGGCACCCACGCATGTGATCGGTCGCAACACGCGCGAGGCCATGCGCTCGGGCGTGGTCTTGGGCGAGGTGGCCCGCATCGACGGCATGCTCGACATGGTGCTCGCCGAGATGCGCGCGACCAAGGCCGCGGGGGAGGGCGACGTGCCCATCGTCATTACCGGCGACGACGCCGAGGCGCTCGCGTCGCTGGTCGGCCATAGCCTGACGGTAGACGACGCGCTGACGCTGCGGGGTCTCGCCGAGCTCTACCGCATCAACCAAAAGCCCCGCCGCGTGTAAAAGTGAGGGCGCCGGTGGGACAAAAACGTCTCCACCTTTCACCTGCTACAATGGGTCAAACTATTGCGATTACGGAGGTGTCTGCCATGTCGGACGATCTTCATCAAACCGCGTCGGGCAAGCGCCGCGACGTTATTAGCTGGGATGAGTTCTTTATGAGCGTGGCCATCGCCGCGCAGCGCCGCAGTAAGGACCCCAACACGCAGGTGGGCGCGTGCATCGCCAACACCAACCACCGCATCCTTTCGGTGGGTTACAACGGCACGCCCTCGGCACTCAACGATGACTTTTTCCCGTGGGGAACGAGCGATGACCCGTTGCAGGACAAGCACAACTACGTGGTGCATGCCGAGGCAAACGCCGTGCTCAACTACCGCGGCTCGCTCAAAGACCTTGAGGGTTCCACGGTCTACGTCACGCTGTTCCCGTGCCACGACTGCGCCAAGATTCTGGCACAGGTGGGCGTGGGCGAGGTCGTCTACCTGGACAATAAGTATGCCGACACCGATGACGGCCGTATCAGCCGCCGCATTCTCGACTCCTGCGGCATCAGCTACCGCCAGGTCATCGTCGATGTTCAGATTGGTACCGGGGGACAAGCTCAGCAGTAGTGCGTGCCAACGCCAGCTGGCGGCAAAACAGCCAAAAGAGCCCCGTCCCAAATTGACTACTCGTGAAAGTCGCGTCTGCGCGCATGGACGGCTCGTGAGCGGGTACACGGCTGTAGTAACATAGCTTCTGTCCGCGGGCGCGCCCGCGTAATTGTGAGAAAGGAGCCCCTGTGGCTGTTAACGAAGAGCTGCTTAAGAAGGTTCTTGAAGAGATTCGCCCCAACCTGCAGGCCGATGGCGGCGATATGGAGTATGTGGGCGTTGACGACGAGGGCGTCGTCAAACTGGAGCTGCAGGGCGCCTGCGCCGGCTGCCCCATGAGCTCGCTGACCCTGTCCATGGGTATTGAGCGCATCCTGAAGGAGCATGTGCCCGGCGTTACCCGAGTTGAGCAGGTCAATGCCTCCGGCGAGGCCGAGGACCTGTACGACGAGTACGCGCCGTTCTAAGCTGCGAAAGCTGCGGACGGCATACTCCGCATAGACGTTACGCCCAAATATGCGGCTGCGAGCGCAAGGCCCGCGGCCGCATTTGTATGTAGGGAGTAGGAGGGTCGACATGCTCAACGACTTCTACCATATGCTTGATCCCGTCGCGATTTCGGCGGGGCCTATCACGATTTACTGGTATGGTCTGGCCTATGTGGTCGGCGCCCTGCTCACGGCGGTTGTCATGTACCGCACGCAGCGTCGCTGGGGTTTTAACATCACGATTGATGACCTGACGAGTGTCGTGGTCGGCGTGGTCTTTGGCCTCATTATCGGTGCGCGCCTGTTCTACGTCGTCTTTTACGGTGATGGCTACTACTGGGCGCACCCGCTCGAGATCTTTGCCACCAACGAGGGCGGCATGAGCTTCCATGGCGGTTTGGTGGGCGGCATTATCGGCGGCATCATCGTGTGCCGCATGTATAAGCTCGACGCATGGACTTTGGCAGACCTTGCCGTCATCGGCGCGCCGCTAGCCTTGTGCCTGGGCCGTTGTGCCAACTTTGTCAACGGAGAGCTGTGGGGCAAGCCGACCGATCTGCCATGGGGCGTGGTCTTTGGCGGGACTGCGGGCGATATGCCGCGTCATCCCTCCCAGCTCTACGAGGCATTCCTCGAGGGTATTGTGCTCTTTTGCATTCTGCAGGTGCTCAGCCGCAAAAAGCCGCTACTGCCCCAAGGCACGTTTATGGGCGTGTTTGTGATGGGTTACGGCATCGTCCGCTTCCTCATTGAGTTTGTGCGCGTGCCCGATGCGCAGCTGGGCTATCTGCTGGGCGGCGTCATCACCATGGGCCAGCTGTTGAGTCTGCCACTCGTAATCGCGGGCCTGGCGCTCATCATCTTTGCTCGTCGCCGCAACCAGCCCCAGCGCATCTACCTCGACGCTTAACCACCAAAAAGTGAACAGGCACCTTTGTGGTGGTTTGCTGGGCAACGATGACAGAACCGTAACGTTTCCCCAGATAAAACCTGCCAAAATAAACCTGTCCCTTTTTGGCAGGTTTCTAGAAAGGTTTTCGGACTGTGAAGGATTCCGACCTCTCCACAACGGCTGCGCGCGACGCTGCCCGTATCGTCTGGTTTAAGCGCTACCCCGCCAAGCAGACGCTCATCGCATTTTTGCTCGCGCTGTTGGCGACCACGGCGTTTTCCATCGATCCCTCCCCGGTGTCGAGCAACGCAGTCTTGGCGATTGACCCCAAAGCCTCGGGCATGCTGTACGTGTGCTACGAGGTGCTCCTCTCGTTTGCCGGCCATACCGACGCGGTCATGCTGCTTGCACTTGCCTGCCTGCTCACCTTGCCGTTTCGCTACGTGTTCTTTGGCCGTGGCGACACCTGGCGTCCATCGATCATTCTGCCGTCGCTGTTCTTCGCCATCTGCATGGTGTTCGGCCGCAGCTACGATCTCACCGACTCGGCCGAGATTGTCCTTGGCGACAAAGCCCGCATCATCTGCGCCTGGATTGGCGGCGCGGGCTGGATGCTCTTGGCGGTCGTTGCCTTCTACCTTGCCTTTGAGTGTCTAGATTGGCTGAGCTCCCGACGCATCCCGTTTTCCGAAGCGCACTTTGGCCGCGTATGGCGTGTGACTCACGCCGTGCTCTCGGTCCATCCCTTTGCCGGGCCCTTCCTGGTGCTTATGATCGCCTGGGCGCCCACGCTCATCGCTTCGCTGCCCGGCCTTTTTATGGGAGATACGGGCGCGCAGATTCGCCAGTGGTTCAACTATCCCAACGGCACGAGCGACTACCTGCGCCTACTCAACCCCAACGTGCTGCTCAACGGGCATCATCCCGTAGTGCACACGGCCATTATCGGCTCGTGCGTTCAGCTGGGGCTTTCGCTGTTCAACAGCGCTAACGCGGGTCTTGCCATCTACACCTGCGCTCAATTTGTCATCACGGCTGCCTGCATGGCCTATTCCATTTCGTCGCTGCGCAAATTGGGCGTGAGCCTGCCGGTTCGCGGTGCGATCCTGCTGTTCTTTGCGTTTATGCCGATGTTCTCTAACTACGCGGCGTTGCTCACCAAAGACGTGCTCTTTGCCGACGCGTTTTTGGTGCTGCTGGTACAGACCGTCAAGCTCGTGGCATGTGGCTTGCCCCGTCGTGATGCCAATGCCGAGCGAGCGGGCGAGAAAGCCCCCGTGCTCTTTGCGCGCCACGACTGGCTGCTGCTCGCTCTGGGCTCCATGGGTTCCACGTTCCTGCGCAACGGCGGCCTGGTGTTTCCCCTGGCGGCATGCGTAATCGCGGCGGCGTTTTGCGTATGGGACGTGCATGTGGCTCGTCGTGCAGCCAAGCAGACTGGTGCTGCGCCTTCAGGCGCCATCCAGCGTTTCCGCTGGGTTGGCGTTTTCGCGGTGCTCGCGCTCTGCCTTGCCTCTAATATGTACTTCACCAAGGTCTTTATGCCGGCGCACGATATTACGCCTGGTTCCAAGCGCGAAATCCTCTCGATTCCGTTCCAGCAGACGGCTCGTTTCGTCCAAAAGCACGACGGCCTCAACTCGGGCGTCAACCCCACGGTTAAGGAGGACGGCACCATCGTGGAGGCTCCTTGCGACGGTTCGGTGACCGACGAAGAGCGTGCCGTGATCGATCGCGTACTCAAGTACGAGAACCTGGGCCGCCGCTACAACCCCGATAAGTCCGATGCCGTCAAGAACTGCTTTAACGAGTACGCCTCGCAGGAGGACATCGATGCCTATTTTGAGGTATGGGCCCAGATGTTTAAGAAGGATCCCGAGTGCTATATTTCGGCGCTTATCAATAACTACTATGGTTATTTTTATCCGAGCGCGCGCGATGCCTGGGTCTACAGCACGGCGCGTAGTGCCGAGATCATGGCGCGTCCCGACAACCTCAAGTACTTCGACTTCCATCCGGTTGACAGCAACGTGGTGCGCTGGTGCGACCACCTGATCAATTTGTACCGTGTGGCGGTGCAGCGTGTCCCCTTTATCTCGCTCACCATGAGCTCGGCCACCTATGTGTGGATCATGATCGCCGTGGTGGTCTATCTTCTACGTCGTCATTCGTGGCGCGGGCTGGCGATCTGGGTGCCGCTGTTGGGCGTGCTCGCCGTGTGCCTGATTGGTCCGTGTAATGGCTCGACCTACATGCGCTACTTGTATCCGGTCATCGCCTGCATGCCCTTCGCCATCGGCGCCACCGTCACCCGCAGCGACTTCCTCTGGTTCTAACTTGGTGCATTGGGGGTCAGGTTTCTTTGCACCAAAGGGGTCATCATCACGACGCCTTCATTTTGGGGTTTATCTCGCAGGCCAGTAGGTATATCATAACGACGTTTGTTTATATTGCCCGAGCATCTGCGCTGGGCTTTAGGTCGAAACCGATAGGAGACACGTATGTCCGGACACTCTAAGTGGGCCACAACCAAGCATCGTAAGGGCGCGCAGGACGCCAAGCGTTCCGCCCTCTTCTCCAAGCTCAGCCGCAACATCACCGTTGCTGCCCGTCTCGGCGGTGACCCGCTGCCCGAGAACAACGCCAGCCTCGCCGCTGCCGTTGCCAAGGCCAAGGCTCAGTCCATGCCTAAGGACAAGATCAAGTCCGCTATCGACAAGGCTTTTGGTTCGGGTGCCGATGCTGCCGTCTACGAGAACATCGTGTACGAGGGCTACGGTCCCGCCGGTGTCGCCGTCTACGTCGACTGCCTGACCGACAACCGCAACCGTACCGCCGCTGATGTCCGCTCCGCCTTCTCCCACGCTGGTGGTAACCTGGGTACCTCCGGCTCCGTCGCCTTCCAGTTTGAGCGCAAGGGCCAGATCGTCGTCGCCAAGGAGATCCTGGACGAGAACGCCAAGAAGGAGACCATGATCGCCAACGGTGCTGCCGGTGACGAGGATGAGTTCATGATGGCCATCGCCGAGGCCGGCGGCGAGGACTACGAGGACGCCGGCGAGGAGTGGATCGTCTGGACTACTGCCAACGAGGTCATGGCTGTCTCCAAGGCGCTCGAGGAGCAGGGCGTCCAGGTCAAGGGCTCCGAGACCACCATGGTCCCGACCACCCCGACCGAGGTTTCTGGCGCCGACGCCAAGAAGGTTCAGCGCCTCATCGACCGTCTTGAGGAGCTCGACGACGTCCAGGATGTTTACAGCACCATGGACATGACCGACGAGGTCATCGCTGCCCTCGAGGAGGAGTAGCGCCTGCACGGATTGAGCCGTGCATATCTGGGCATAATGAAGCGAGCATGCAGGCCTCGTGGAATAGATGAGCCGGATCCGCGTGCGTAGAGCACCGGACCCGGCTCTTTTATAATGATGCGAACCGTTTTGCATTTCGAGAGCCGAGATTTGAAGGGAGCGCCACGTGCGCGTACTCAAACGAGCCCTAGCGATCGTGTATCTTGCCGCCGCCATCGTGGCGCTGGGTACGCTTGTCTGCCAGTTTTGGGGGCCGTATACGTATCGCTTTATGCTGCTGATGCGCGACCCCATGCCGCGCATTGTCGTGACGGCATGCGGCGGAGTTGTGGCGATTGGCGTGCTGGTAAGCTTCTTCCGCCTGATGTTTGCTCGTCGCGAGCCGTCCTGCGTGCATCCGGCGGGGGAGCGCAATATCGAGGTCACGCTCGCGGCGCTTTCTTCGTGCGCCAGGGCTGCTGCAGAGCGCGACGATCGCGTGATGATCGAGCATGTCGAGGCCCGCGTCCAAGGTTCCGACGATTCGCACGTCCGTTTTAAGGTCGAGGCTATCGCGCTTGACGATAAGGACGTGGCATCTCTGGCTACCGCGATGCAGCAGCGCATCGAGGAAGCTTGCGACACCATGCTCGGCACGCCGGGTACGACCACGCGCGTCCGTTTTTTGCCGTCCAAGACTACCGTCCAGACCGTGGAGGTTTCCGGTGAGTGATACCAATCAAGATAAGACCGCTCGTACGCCGCGCCTGACGATTGACCAGAGCGCCACGCCGGCGAGCGAACCTGTTGATTCCAAAGCAGAGGCAACCGAGTTGCAAGACGCGGCAGCCGCGGATTTTGACGAGGCTATGGGTCTCATCAAGGGTACGGGGGCGGCTATCTGGAGCTATGCCGTCCGTCATCCCAACACCACGCTCGGTGCCGTCGCTGGCTTTATCCTTGCCGTGTTGGTGCTCACGCTCGGCCTGTGGGACACGCTCGTCATTGCATTCTTCGTGCTGATCGGCGCTGTGATCGGCCAAATTCGCGACGGCGAGAACGGGATCGTCAACTTCTTCGGCCGGCTGTTTAGCGGTCGCTAATATGTATTCGACTGTCGCATCCGCGGCAGGCATAAGGAGGAACCATGGCTTTTAATACGAAGGTCGATGTAGCCGATACCGAGCTCGAGGAGAACGAAGCGGTCGTCGCCGAAGCCGAGGATGTGACGCTCGAGGACGAGGCTCTCGTCGAGGCCGAGTCCGATGCTGATGAGGACGACGAGGAAGCGGACGAGTCCGAGGACTCGCTGACCTATTCCAACGGTGTGATCGAGAAGATCGTCGCCATGGCCACCCGCGAGGTGCCGCACGTCCTTGGCATGAAGGGTAACCTTATGCACTTTGTGCAGGAGCAGTTTGGTGCCGAGAATCTGACCAAGGGCGTGACGGTTGAGGTCACCGATGACAATCGCGTGGTCGTCAACATTTCCGTCATTATCGAGTACGGCGCCTATGCGCCCGCGATCTTCGACGATGTCAAGGCACGTGTCACTGAGCGCCTTGCCGCGATGACCGGCCTTGAGGTGGCGGGTGTCAACCTGCGCATCGAGGACGTCATCACCCCCGAGGAGTACGAGCACCGCACCAGCCAGCACGAATAACCTTCCAAAAAGGGACAGGTTTGTTTTGGCAGGTTTTATCTGCGAAAACGTTAAACGGCCGACCGCGCAAGCAAAAGCGTGGCCGGCCGTTTTTGTACGCTCCCGATATAGTCATACCGCTCGTCTAACTAAGGGTTGCAATCCCCGCGTTCCGCGTTACCCTAATGAGCGCATTGTTTCCAAATTGTTAACGAGGAGTTGCCGTAATGGCCGACGAGCACGAAACAGAAAGCAAGGCATGGGCAATCGAGGCCGCTGCGGCAGAGGCGGCGTCGCGTGCTGCCGAGGAGGTGCATCGTCCTCCCGTGGTGCCGATGGAGCGCGTGGTTGATCGCACCGATATCGAGCGCGGCGAGCGTGCCGGCCAAAAGCGCAGCCAGGAGCCGGGCTTCCCGCGCTTTTTTGCCGAGCTCAATCTGGGCCTGATTCTTACGGCCTTCGCCATCGTCGCGTTTAAAACCCCTAATCACTTTGCTTTTGGCGGCACCTCGGGCGTGTCGGTCATTCTGTCTACGCTGTTCCCGACCCTGCCCGTCGGCGTCTTTATGTGGATTATCAACGCGGTTCTCGTCGTCTTGGGCTTTATCTTCTTGGAGCGCAAGGCAATCCTGTGGAGCGTCTTCGCTTCGTTTGCGTTGTCCGCCTATGTTTCGCTGTTTGAGTTCTTTATTCCGACCGATGTCTCTCTGACGGGCGATATGTGGCTTGACCTGTGCTTTGCCGTCATCTTGCCGGCGCTCGGCAGCGCTATTGTCTTTGATATCGGCGCCTCGACGGGTGGCACGGACATTCTTGCCATGATCCTCAAGCGCCGCACGACGCTCGAGATTGGCCGTGCCCTGCTGCTGGTCGATATCGGCATCGTGGCCATCGCGGCCTTTTTGTATGGCCCGCGTGTCGGTCTGTATTGCGTGCTTGGCCTGTTTGCCAAGACACTCGTGGTCGACAAGGCCATCGAGAGCATCCATCTTCGTAAGGTCTGCACGGTCATTTGCTCCGAACCCCTTAAGGTCGAGGAGTTTATCGTCAAGCATCTCAACCGCACAGCGACCATCAGTCGCGGCTACGGTGCCTTCTCGGGCAAGTGCGTGACGGTGATCATGAGCGTGCTAAGCCGTCGCGAGGCCGTGCAGCTGCGCCGCTATGCTCGCGAAGTCGATCCGGGTGCCTTTATCACGATTGTCGACAGCTCCGAGATCGTCGGCAAGGGTTTCCGCGGAACGAACTAGCACAGACGTATTCAACGAACCGCCTGCTGGCGCCGTGTATCTTGCAAATCGGTCATCTTTGAGTATTTGACCCCACATTGGGCAATAATGATGCTAAAGACATCGTTTGCGATCCAAGTGATTTGTTCAAGATACGAAGGGATGATTCTATGTTCTGCTCGCAGTGTGGCGCCCCCATGGGCGATAACGACAAGTTCTGCGGCGTGTGTGGTGCTCCTAATGCCGGTGCCGCTGGCCCCGCTCCCCAGGGACAGCCTCAGCCCCAGCAGTTTGTTCCGCAACCGCCCGTGGCGAATGCGCCAAAGGGCTGTGTGGCTCAGGCGTTCCAAGATATGACCAAGACTCCGGGTGTGCTTCAGCGTGTATGCCAAATCGCGTTTTTGCCGGCGCTGATTTGCGTTGTGTCGGTGCTCGTGTTGTTTATTCCCGTTATTGGCGGCATTGCGGCTGCCATCGGCTTTTTGGCAGCTTGCATTGCGAGCGTGTGCGGTTCCGGCTTTGGCATCGAGTGGGGTCGCGATCTGTCGCTTAAGATCGATGACGGCATGGATCGTCCGCTGATGCGTTCCACGTCGTTTGGTCTCGGAGTCTTTTCGAGCGTTATTTCGGTCGTGCTCGAGGTTATCGCTGCCATTCCCGTTATCGGTGTAGTGCTTTCGCTGGTGGAGGGCGTGGTAATTGGCGCTGCGGGCTCGTATTCTTATTACGGCTCTTATGCGCTCGAGGCTGCGCTGTTTGGCTCGCTTGGCCTGCTTGTCCTGGCGCTAATTGCCTCGGCGATTCTGGGTGTCTTCTTTAAGATGTTCGCCGACATCGCCGTGATGCACTTTGCGGTGACCGGGCGTGTCGAGAGCGCGTTTTCGCTCGATAAGGTCTGGGCGGCGTTTAAGCACAACAAGACCAAGCTGTTCTGTGCTTCGTTCCTTCCCGAGTTTTTGACGGGCCTGGTCGCCAACGTTGTCACATGGATCTTGACGGTCGTCTTTGGCGCCATTGCCTCTGTCGGTATGTATAGCTACTACTATCGTCCTACGGGTATTGAGGCAATTGTTACCGGCGGTGGCGTCACGCTCGCGCTGTTCTTGGTGCTGGTCGCTTTCGTCACCGTATTTCTTACGGTCTTTGGCAAGATGCTCAAGCACCGTGCCGTTGGCTATTGGGCCGCACGCTATGCAAGCGAGTGGGCCGATGAGGATAAGGACGACGTCCTGACTTTTGTATTGCCCTTCGAGAAGAAGTCCACCCCTTCGGGTTACGGTGCTCCGGATGCTTCGCCGGCACCTGCACCCGCTCCCGCGACCGAGCCTGAGACGGCGCCCGAGCCTGAGACGGCATCTGAGTCCGAGCCTGCACCTGAGCCTGAGCCTGAGCCGGCACCTGCACCTGAGTCGGCGTTCGAGCCAAGCTCCGACGAGGAGCCTCAGGACGAGTAGCCACGCCGCCTGCTATTTGGGGACGGGGTAGAAATAGTAGAAATAGCGCTTGAAGAATGAGCGGGGGGCGGACGTTTCGATACGTCCGCCCCCGCTCTGCTTTAGCCAGGCTGTTATGGATGGGTGTGACGACTACTCGTCGTGCTTCTCCTCGCGGCGTGCAGCAGCGCGTGCGTCGTGGATGCCCTTGATCGCGGCATGGCGAGCCGTTCGGGCATCATGGATGGCGTCGCGAGCCTCGGCGGTCGTCGCCTTGGCAGAGCGCAACTTGGCGGCCAGATCGGGGTTGGTTTCGGCGACCGCGGTAATCGCGGGGCCGTCGAGCTCCTCTTGCGTGGGCTCGGCCAAAAAGTCGATAGCATACTGGGCGGCCACCATGGAGCCCTTTGCCAGCACGGTCTCGTCGATCTTGTAGAAGCAGGAATGTTGGGCGTACGTGGCGCCAATCTTGGGGTTGCGCGTACCTACAAATGCGAGCACGCCCGGTACGCGACGCAGGTACTCCGAAAAATCCTCGCCCGAAAGCGTGCCGCGATAATGGCCTTGGCCGGTGGGGCCCAGGCACTTGATTACAGCCTGACGGCAGCGCTCGCTCGAGGCGGCGTCGTTTTCGACCTTGTAGTTGGCGATGGTGTAGTCGGTGAGCTCTGCCTCGGCGCCCAGAGCTGCCGCGGTATGCTCCACGATGCGGCGCATGAGCTCCGGCATTTCCTCGTGGGTCGAATCGCCGTAGGTACGCACTGTGCCGGCGAGGTAGGCCGTGCCGGCGATAACGTTGCGCGCGGTGCCGCCGTGTAGCTCGCCGACGGTGATGACAGCCGGCTCATAGGGGCTGATTTCGCGCGAGACGATGGTCTGCAGGGCGTTGACAATTTCGGCGGCAACCATGACGGCGTCGTGACCTCGCTGGGGCATGGCGCCATGGCACGAGGTGCCGCGGACGTCGATGCGGAACCAGTCGGTATTGGCCATGCGCGGACCGGGCTCGCAGCTCACGGTGCCGGCGTCGACCTCACTCCAGATGTGCGCGGCGTAGGCGCCATCGACGCCGTCGAGCACACCCGTGCCGATCATGAGCTTAGCGCCCTGGCCGTTTTCCTCGCTGGGCTGGAATACGATGCGGACTTCGCCGTGGATGTCGTCGGTCATATGGCGCAGGATTTGCAGCGTTCCGAGCATCATGGCGATATGGCAGTCGTGGCCGCAGGCGTGCATGCAGCCCTCGTTGACGCTGGCGAACTCCTCGCCGGTCTGCTCGGTGACGGGCAGGGCGTCGATGTCGGCGCGCAGCAGGATGCGGCGGCGTGGCGTGCCGTCCTCGCGGTAGGCATCCGGCGCGGTACCGCGAAGCGTTGCCACCAAGCCGGTCTTGAGCGGACGCTCGTAGGGGATATTCATGGCGTCGAGCTGGTTGGCGATGTCGGAGGTCGTGCGCTCCTCGGCAAGGCTCAGCTCCGGGTGCTTATGGAAGTGCCGGCGCTGCTTGATGATATATGGTTCAAACTCGGTAGCGATATCTTTGATGGCTGCGGTGACGTCGTCAGCCGCGCGAGCCTCGGTCGCCGCCATAATCTGCTGTGCCTTGGTCTTCGTCATGGTCGATTTGCTCCTTGCTGGGTTGATCGCAAAATCGTACAGGCTCTCTCCAGTATGCCACCTGCCGCTAGGGCTGGTAAAGTTGCCGTTTGCCGCTTGGGGTTTTGTTACAAGGGCGGGGGAGTACACTCGGGGGTGTTGAATTTCCTGCCAGAGATGGGGATGCCCATGCAACATATCGATCGGATTATCCGCTCCAAGAACGTTTTTACCGCCCAAGACGGCATCGATACCGCCCGCGAGCTGGCGATTGCCATCGCAGGCGACCGTATCGTCGCAGTCGGTGCGCCCGATGACGTGATCGCCGCCGCTCCCGCCGCCACGTCGGTTATCGACTGCGGCGAGCAGTTTGTCTGCCCCGGTTTCCATGACGCTCATCTGCACTTCTTCCATACCTCGGTCGGTTCCTCGCCGTACATGCTCATGGATATGGGCACGTCCGAGGCGGCGCTGGTGCAACATGCGCTCGAGTTTTCCCAGGACCTGCCCGACGACGCTTGGGTTGTGACGCAGGGCTGGCGCGACTACCGTTGGGACCCGCCCGAGCATCCTACCAAGGCGTCGCTCGATGCGGCATTCCCCGATCGTCCCTGTGTTATGTATTCGGGTGACGGGCACACGCTGTGGCTCAACACCCGCGCACTCGATGCACTCGGCGTCACGCGCGACAGCGAGCCACCAGCGGGCGGTAGCTACGACAAGGACGCAAACGGCGAGCTCACGGGTATTGCTCACGAGGCGGCTGCCATGCAGCTGCTACCGCGCTGCCTTGAGTGGCTGGGCGAGGATCGCATCGCAAGCGCTTACGCCGATCAAATGAGGCGGATGGCCGAGCAGGGCATCACCTCGATATGCGATATGTCGCTCATGCCCATGCCGGGCTGCGATTTTATCCGCGACGACGTCTATGACAAGCTGCAGGCAGCCGGCAAGTTGGGCATCCGAGCCCATCTGTTCCCCACGCTGCTGGATGACCAGTCGCGCCTGGAAGAGCTGCAGGCACGTTACGCGAACAACGCGCTGCTCTCGGCGCCAGGCTTTAAGCAGTTCTTCGACGGTGTGTCGAGCGAACACACGGCCTATCTCACCGAGCCCTATACCAACCCGCGCTTCCCGGGCGATCAGGGCCGTCTGACGGTTCCGGCTGAGCGCATGCGCAAACTGGTTCTGGCGGCCGCGGAGCGCGGTCACACCGTGCGCATCCACGTCATTGGTGACGGTGCGATTCATGCCGCGCTGGATATCTTCGAGGAGGCCGCCGACCTGTACGGCCTGCCCCAGCACGGCCATAACACGCTCGAGCACCTGGAGAACCTCTTGCCCGAGGACATCGATCGTCTACGCAAGCTTAACGTCGTTGCCTCGAGCCAGCCCTGTCACATTACACTCGACCCGGGCGGCCCCGAGCGCGATCTGGGCCTGGAACGCAGCCGCATCATGTGGCCGTTTGCGACCTATAAGCAGCGCGGCATCCGCCAAGCCTTCGGTACCGACAGCCCTATCACGCCCGTTACCAGCATGAACGTGCTCTACACGGCTATTACGCGCCAGGACCCCAAAAGCCACTGGCCCGAGGACGGCTGGTTACCGAGCGAGCGCATCGATGCGGCAACGGCCCTGCGCAACTACACGCTTGGCAGCGCGTACGCAGCTGGCGACGAGCAAAACCTCGGCAGCTTGGAGCCCGGCAAGTATGCCGACCTGGTAGTCCTGGACCAAAACCCGCTCACCATCGACCCCCAAGAACTCCAAGCCACCAAAGTCCAAGCCACCTACCTGGCAGGTAACTTGATTTACGAGCGCTAAGTATTCATGCCGTACCGTTAAGCGCGGCTCGGGCAGCCTTTTTGGGATAGCGCTCGAGCCGCGTTTGCGTTTTGGTGGGGATCCGCCATGAGCGTCCCTGCTCTGTTGGATTTGGGTGCGGGGCGGAGGTGCTGCTGCCCCGCGCTCAATTTGGACACCAGCAATGCTATCTCTTGGTGTTTTGCATACTTCCCATTACAGATTGCATAAAAAGGCTGGGATGTCCTTCCTGATCCTGATGTACCCCCGCCCGTGCCGTGCAAAAAACGGAGTATTCAGCACCGCGAGCTCTGCCGGTGCCGCTGCAGTCGGGCGGCATTGCGGAGATCGACGTCATTTGGGGTCCGGTGCGGCGCGAGGCATGCCTTTTTGTCTTGACGGGGTTCGCCTGCCGACTCAAATCGCCGGTCGAAGGCGTCCTTGGGACCAATATGGTGTGTCTGGCGCGTATGCAGCCGTCCTGGTCTGCTGAAAACTCCCAAAAATGCACGATGCTCCCTAGGGGACCCGTGCTCGCAGCGAAAATCATGCCCATGTCGCTATCCGCATCGCCATTTTGCTGCACTGACTTTTCTGAATGCCGGGCCCTAGTTAGTCAACCTGGCTCCCGGGGCGGACCGGAGGGCATGAAGTTTGTCGCGAGTTCCGCACGCAAAGGAAAGCACTTAATGTGCTTTCCGTCTTGCGCAGGACTGTAGAGCAGCAAACTTCATGCCATCCGGTCCGCCCCGGGAGCCACTGCTAAGTTATCCCCCGGCATTCAGAAAATCTAAGTGCCAAAAAATAAGATTTTTTGACTCCGTGTTGTATAACCCGCCATTCGTGGGTACCATTCAACGCGTACGCAAACAAAAAAGGGTTAATTCGCGTGGTATAACCGCGCGGCCCAAAAAGGAGGAGACAAGCATGTCGTCTTTGAAGCCGCTTGCAGATCGTGTTCTGGTCAAGCCCGACGAGGCCGAGCAGAAGACCGCTTCTGGTCTGTATATTGCCAGCAACGCTCAGGAGAAGCCGCAGCGTGGCACCATCGTTGCCGTGGGCGCCGGCAAGGTCAACGACAAGGGTGAGCGCATCCCCATGGACGTCAAGGTTGGCGACGTTGTCATCTACGGTAAGTTCGGTGGCAACGAGGTCAAGGTCGACGGCGAGAAGTATCTGCTGATGCGCGCCGACGACATCTACGCCGTCGTCGAGGCCTAGTCTCGTCAGAATCTCTGATTCGTCTTTGAACGCGCCCGCCGCATAGGACTCGGAAGCGGCGACGCGAGTCACATTTCTTTTGGAGGATTACCTACCATGGCAAAGAACATTACGTTCAACACCGATGCCCGCGCTAAGCTTGCCAAGGGCGTCAACACTCTGGCCGACGCCGTTACCGTCACCATGGGCCCCAAGGGTCGCTACGTTGCGCTGCAGCGCACGTTCGGTGCCCCGACCATCACCAACGACGGCGTTTCCGTCGCCAAGGAGATCGAGCTCGAGGATAACATCGAGAACATGGGTGCTCAGCTGGTGAAGGAGGTCGCTACCAAGACCAACGACACCGTGGGTGACGGCACCACCACCGCAACCCTGCTCGCCCAGGCCATCGTCAACGACGGTCTGCGCAACGTCGCCGCTGGCGCTAACCCGCTGGCCATCCGTCGCGGCATCGACAAGGCCGTCAACGCCGCCGTCGCCGAGATGAAGAAGCAGGCCAAGCCGGTCGAGACCAAGGAGCAGATCGCTTCCGTCGGTACCATCTCCGCCGGTGACCCCGAGGTCGGCGAGAAGATCGCCGAGGCTATGGAGGTCGTGGGCAAGGACGGCGTCATCACCGTCGAGGATTCCCAGACGTTCGACATCACCATCGACACCGTCGAGGGCATGCAGTTTGATAAGGGCTATGTCTCCGCTTACTTCGTCACGGACAACGACCGCATGGAGGCCGTGATGAAGGATCCGTACATCCTCATCACCGACCAGAAGATCTCCAGCGTTCAGGACATCATGCCCGTTCTCGAGGCTGTCCAGCGCGCTGGCCGTGGCCTGCTCATCATCGCTGAGGACATCGACGGCGAGGCTCTGCCGACCCTGGTCCTCAACAAGATCCGTGGCGCCCTCAACGTCTGCGCCGTCAAGGCCCCGGGCTACGGCGATCGCCGCAAGCGCATCCTCGAGGACATCGCCGTCCTCACCGGTGGCCAGGCTGCCCTGGACGAGCTGGGCGTGAAGGTCGCTGACATCACCGCCGATATGCTCGGTACCGCTAAGTCCGTCACCATCTCCAAGGACAACACCGTCGTCGTCGGCGGCGCTGGCTCCAAGGAGGCCATCGATGCTCGTATCGCTCAGATCAAGGGTGAGATGGAGAACACCACCTCTGACTTCGACCGTGAGAAGCTCCAGGAGCGCCTGGCCAAGCTCTCCGGTGGCGTTGCCGTCATCAAGGTCGGCGCTGCTACCGAGTCTGAGCTCAAGGAGATCAAGCACCGCGTCGAGGACGCCCTGCAGGCAACCCGCGCTGCTGTTGAGGAGGGCATTGTCGCCGGTGGCGGCGTCGCCTTCATGGACGCTGCTCCTGCGCTCGACGCCGTTGAACTCGACGACCCCGAGGAGAAGATCGGTGTCGACATCGTCAAGAAGGCTCTGACTGCTCCGGTTGCTACCATCGCCAAGAACGCTGGCTTTGAGGGCGCTGTCGTGGTCGACAAGGTTGCCGAGCTGCCCGCCGGCCAGGGTCTCAACTCTGCCAACGGCGAGTGGGGCGACATGATCGAGATGGGCGTCCTCGACCCCGTCAAGGTCAGCCGCGTCACCCTGCAGAACGCTGCTTCTGTCGCCAGCCTGATCCTCATCACCGAGGCCACCGTCTCCGATGTGCCCAAGAACACTCAGCTTGAGGACGCTATCGCTGCTGCTACCGCTGGTCAGCAGGGCGGCGGTATGTACTAAGGCCGATAAGGTCTAGAACTCCCACCGGGGATCCGGGGGCGTGACGGGGGCTTCTCTCCGGAACGTCCTCGGACATGCAAAGAGGCTCCGCATCGCGCTTCGCGCTGCGGAGCCTCTTTGCGTCCTGCGGAATGTTCCGGAGAGAAGCCCCCGTCACGCCCCCGGATTCCCTGCGTTTACGGCCTTGAGGTCGGCGTGGGCGGAGATCGTGGCTAATGGGGATACGTGTCCTGGTCGCTGTTTCGCGGCTTTGCCGCGAAAGGCGCGCCACTTTGGGATGGGTGGGGAGCGTGGTTGTTGCGGCAACTGATCCCCACCATAAATTACCCTCGGCATACTTGCGCGAACGATTGCTCGTGCTACACTTGCAATTGCTGTTTCAGGGCGGGGTGGAATTCCCCACTGGCGGTAAATCGGGCGGTGCCAAAGGGGCGCCGTGGAGCAGGCGAGGTGCCTGCGACCGAGCCGATGAGTCCGCGACCCGTGCGTGTGTTGGTTCGCATGCCGGCTGAACTGGTGAGATCCCAGTACCAACGGTTAGAGTCCGGATGAAAGAGGCAGGTGATCTTATGTCTGAACAGTCGCAGCATATCCATTTTGAGAACACGAATAGGTGGAGCACCAAACAGCTCGTTACCATGGCGTTGATGTGTGCCTTGAGCGCGTTGTTTATGTATGTACAGCTACCCATTCTTCCCTCGGCGCCGTTTTTGACGTATGACCCGTCGCTGGTGCCGGCGATGGTGTGCGGGTTTGCGTATGGCCCCGGTGCCGGTACTGCTGTTGCCGCCATGGCGATCGTTATCCATGCACTCACTACGGGTGACTGGGTCGGCGCGCTTATGAACCTGGTCGCTACGCTGGGCTATATTCTGCCTGCGGCGATCGTCTACCAAAAGATGCACACCTACAAGGGTGCCGTGATTGGTCTGGTGCTCGGCGTCATTGTCGCTACGGTGCTGTCCATGGTCGCGAACCTTACCATTGGCGTATGGTTCTGGTATGGCTCGGTCGATGTGATCGCCCCGCTCATGATTCCTGCCGTGCTGCCGTTCAACCTTATCAAGACCGTGCTTAATTCGGTATTGACGCTTGCGGTGTACAAGGCGGTCTCCAACCTCATCACGCCTAAAAAGGGCCAGGTCAAAGGCCGCGCATGATTGAGTGTCGGGGCATCTCATTTAGCTACGACGGCGTTGCGAAAGCACTCGACGGTGTCGATCTGAACATCGAGGACGGTGAGTTTTTCTGCATCCTCGGTGGCAATGGGTCGGGCAAGTCGACGTTTGCCAAGCACCTGAATGCGCTGCTGCAGCCCGATGCGGGCACGGTACGTATCAACGGCATGGATACGTCCGACCCCGAGCTGGTCTACGACATTCGCTCGACCGCGGGCATGGTGTTCCAGAATCCCGACGACCAGCTGGTGGCAACGCTTGTCGAAGATGACGTTGCGTTCGGTCCCGAAAACCTTGGCGTGCCATCGGCGCAAATTGCGCAGCGCGTACGCGAGGCGCTGAAGGGCGTGGGCCTGGTGGGCTTTGAGCGCCACGAGACCCATGCGCTCTCGGGCGGACAAAAGCAGCGCGTGGCGCTTGCCGGCGTACTTGCCATGGAACCGCGCGTGCTCATCTTGGATGAGGCTTCCTCGATGCTCGATCCGCGTGGGCGCAAGGGCCTCATGAAGGCTTGCCGTGCGCTCCACGATCGTGGCATGACCATCGTGATGATTACGCACTTTATGGAAGAGGCTGCCGAGGCCGATCGCGTTGCTGTCTTCCAAGCGGGCCGCGTTGCCATGTTGGGCACGCCCGAGGAGATCTTGACGCAGGCGGACGAACTCGCGCAGCTCAACCTTGATATGCCGGAGTCGTGCCGTTTGGGCGTGGCGCTTCGTGCGAAGGGCGTGCCCGTTTATGCGCAGGTGCGCGAGGCGGATATGGTCGCCGGTATAGCGCAGGCTTATGCCGAGCGGAGTAGGACAGGCATCGCCGGGCGGCCTTTCGCATTCGATCCTCGTATTCCCGACAACGTTTCCTCTGCGCTCGATGGCGCAGACGCGCTGGAGCCCGTTATCGAGATTTCGCACCTTTCGTTTAGCTATTCGCTCAGTCCGCGCGAGCGCCGCCGCTGGCATAAGCGCTCGGCCACTGCGGGCAAATCGAGCAAACAGGCTCTCTGGGGAAACGACCCAAGCAGCCCGTGGGCGCTGCGCGATGTATCGCTGACGGTGCGTCGCGGCGAGTTCCTGGGCTTGGCAGGTCATACCGGTTCGGGTAAGTCGACGCTGGTCCAGCATCTCAACGGTTTGATTCGCCCCCAGGAGGGATCCGTTCGCGCGCTGGGGCTCGATCTGTCAAACAAGAAAGACGCCGCCGCGGTTAAGGCCAAGGTCGGCGTGGTGTTTCAATATCCTGAGCGTCAGCTGTTTGCCGAAACCGTGGCGCAGGACGTGGCGTTTGGTCCGCATAACCTTGGCTTGCCGCAAGATGAAGTCGACCGTCGTGTCGAGTCATCGCTCTTGCGCGTGGGCCTCGACCTTTCCACGGTCGGCGACAAGAGTCCCTTTGAGCTTTCGGGCGGTCAGCAACGGCGCGTGGCATTCGCCGGCGTGCTCGCCATGGAGCCCGAAGTCCTGGTGCTCGATGAACCCATGGCGGGGCTCGATCCGGCTGCGCGCAGGGATTTCCTAGGGCTCATCGATCGACTTCACCGCGATGGCCTGACCGTTGTCATGGTTTCGCACAGCATGGATGACCTGGCCAATTGCTGCGACCGTATTGTCGTGATGAACGAGGGCGCGGTGTTTGCCGAGGGCACGCCCACTCAGGTTTTTGCGCATGCGGATGAGCTTAAATCAATCGGCTTGGGTGTTCCCGCTGCCCAGCGCATGGCGCTGACGCTTGCGAAGGCAGGCGTGCCGCTGCGCTTTGACGGCCTCTATACGGTTGAGTCGCTGGCAGATGAGTTGGTGGACCTGCTAATCGGTCGCTCGGGCGGTCCTTCTAACGTCGCGGACATTGCTAAATCCAAGACGGTCGCGCGAGAGGAGGGCTGCTGATGGAGGCGTTTTCGTTTGGTAGTTACTATCCCAGCGATAGTGCAATTCACCGCCTGGACCCGCGAACCAAGTTGCTCTTGGGCTTTGTGTTTCTGATCACGACGCTCACAGTCAGCAGCTTCCGCGGACTGGCCCCTGTCGCAATTTTCGTCGTGCTGATCTATGCCGTGTCTCGGGTGCCGGTTCGTCGCGTTCTGTCGTCGATGGCGCCGCTGCTGGCAATCGTCGTCGTGGTCGCGGTGCTCAACTTGTTTACCGATCAGAATGGGCGCATCCTGTGGCAGCTCGGATTTTTGCAGATAAGCGAGGGCTCGCTGCGTTCTGCCGTCTTTATGGCGTGCCGCCTGACGTTGATGATGGCCGGCATGAGCGCCATTACACTCACCACGCCGACGCTCGATCTCACCGCGGGCTTTGAGCGCCTGCTCGCGCCGTTTGCGCGTGTGGGACTTCCTGCGCACGAGCTCGGCATGATCATGGGTATCGCGTTGCGCTTTATGCCGCAGTTCGCTACCGAGATGAAGCAGACGGCGGACGCGCAGGCAAGCCGCGGTGCACGCGTGACGGGAGGCCCGCTCGGCGGCGTGCGTATGCTCGGCAGTGTGGCGATTCCGCTGTTCACGGGCGTGTTCCGCCATGCCGAGACGCTGTCTGCTGCCATGGATGCACGCTGCTATCACGGCGAGCAGGGCCGCACGCGCCTGCATGCGCTTGCATTTCGCCGCGGGGATGCGCTGGCTGCGGTGGTGACGGCGCTGCTGCTCATCTGCGTCATCGTCATCAACCTTCAACTTGTTTAGGCGCGATTCGAGCGCAAGAAAGGGGTCCCTATGACCGACAACGACCGCACGGCTCAGCTTGAGCGCGCCTGTTCATATTTCAGGCGCATTCCGGCGTGGTATCTGGCCACGACCGATGTGGCCGACGGGCATCAGCCTCGCGTGAGGCCGTTTTCGTTTGCCATGGTCGATGACGGTAAGTTGTGGTTTTGCACGTCGCGCGACAAGGATGTGTGGGCGGAGCTGAGTGCGAATCCCAAGTTTGAGCTCTCGGGCTGGAAGCCGGGGGAATGTTGGATCGTATTGACCGGCGAAGCCGCGCTCGAGGACGATGCGGTCGTGAGCGACAAGGTACGCCAGGCGGGTTTTAAACACATGGTGGGCATCGGCGAGGAACACGATAGCGCCAACGACGGCCGCCTTGCGTTCTTCTCGGTCCGCAACATTGCCGCGCGCTTCTGTGATATCGACGGCAGCGAAGAGCGCCTGGAGCTCTAGCTCGCACAAACCAGGCCCCCAAACTAGCTAGTACAGGAGGAAACGTGGACGGATTGAATACGGTTTTGGAGTATCTGACGTCGGTGCCGGCGTGGTATCTGGCGACGAGCGTGGACGGACAGCCACATGTGCGTCCGTT
Source organism: uncultured Collinsella sp. (assembly GCA_902464965.1). Lineage (GTDB taxonomy): Bacteria > Actinomycetota > Coriobacteriia > Coriobacteriales > Coriobacteriaceae > Collinsella. The sequence goes on along the minus strand of CABQLI010000002.1, from coordinate 11,719 downwards.
CTCGTTTGCACAGATTCAGGACGGCAAACTGTGGTTCGTAACGGCGCGCACCAAAGATGTGTGGCAAGAGCTGCTGCAAAATCAGCGCTTTGAGGCCACGAGTTGGTGGCCGGGCCATGGCTGGCTCATCTTGCGCGGGCGTGCCGGCTTGGATGACCGGGCTTTAGACGAAATGCGCGAAGCCGGGTGGAAGCATCTAGAGCGCCTGAGCGAGCACTATGAGGGGCCTAACGACCCCACGCTCGTCTTCTTTAGCGTCGAGGATCCCGAGGCTTTTATCTGCAATCACGACGAATGGGTGCCGGTCGAGCTCTAGCCAGCTGGCTCATCCTAACAACTTGGTTTTCGCATGGGCGGGCCCCGTATTGCCCGGCGCCGTTAGGAGCGCCGGTCAATACGGGGCCCGCTCCATTTGTCAATTCCTTTAGGCGAATGTGTCGGGAATGTTTCAATGCATGAATATGCAAGCCATTTACGTGTTCATGCATCTTTTGGTGCTAAAGTTTCAACCCACTTCATAACGACCGCTGCGAAATGCGCATCGGTGCATAAATCGCAGACAAGGAGTCTGATATGTCTTTGAAGGTTGGAATCGTCGGCGCGGCTGGATATGCCGGAGCCGAGCTCATTCGCCTCGTGCTCGGCCATCCCGAGTTTGAACTTGTTGCCATTACGTCCAACGCCGATGCCGGCCAGCCGCTGTCCGTGGTGTATCCGAGCTTTGCTGGCGTGAGCGATCTGGTTTTCACCACGCATGACGCCCCCGAGCTTAAGAGCTGCGATGCGGTTTTTCTTGCCGTGCCGCACACGGCTGCCATGGCACAGGTGCCCGCGCTGCTTGCCGCAGGCGTTTCCTGCTTCGATTTGTCTGCCGACTACCGTCTGAGCGATCCGGCCGTGTTCGAGGCGTGGTATGCCGCCGCGCATACGAGCCCCGAGCTGCTCAAGACGCGTGCTTTCGGCCTCCCCGAGCTGTTCTGCCAGGACTTAGAGACCGCTGCTTCCAGCCATGCCGACGGCAAACCCGTGCTGGTCGCCTGCGCCGGTTGCTATCCCACCGCAACGAGCCTTGCTGCCGCTCCTGCCGTGCGTGCGGGCTGGGTGGCCGAGAACGGTCCCGTGATTGTCGATGCCATCAGCGGTGTAACGGGTGCCGGCAAGTCCTGCAACGCTCGTACGCATTTTTGCAGCGCCGACGAGAACTTGGAGGCCTATGGCGTAGGCAAGCATCGTCATACGCCCGAGATTGAGCAAATCCTTGGCCTGACCGATCGTGTCGTCTTCACCCCGCATCTGGCACCGCTCAAGCGCGGCCTGCTCTCCACGGTGACGCTGCCGCTCACGCCGCAGGCTATTGATACCTTGACCCTTGAGGACGTTGTCGACTATTACAAGCAGTTCTACGCTGGTCGCACCTTCGTGCGCGTACTCGATGCCGGCCAGCAGCCCAAGACGGCTTCGGTCGTCGGCACCAACGCCGCCCAGATTGGCCTCGCGCTCAACAAGCGCGCGGGCGTGCTGGTGGCGACGGGCGCCATCGACAATCTGTGCAAGGGCGCTGCGGGCCAAGCGGTCCAGTGCGCCAATATCGTCTTTGGCTTTGATGAGCGACGAGGCTTGCCCACAGTGGCGTGCCCGGTGTAGCACATTCGATTGTTAATGATTTGGCAGTCGGGCATCGAGTGGGGCGCCACTCCTAAGCTGGTCTCATGATCAGGACTGGCATGGCGCACCAACCGATGTCCGTTTTTTATTTGATATAAGGAGTCGTAGGGACGATGAATACCGAGCTGTTTGATATCAAGATTCGCGCCGTCGAGGGCGGCGTTACGGCTGCGGCTGGTTTTAAGGCTGCAGGCATCCACGCTGGGTTCCGCAAGAACCCCGAGCGTCTGGATTACGCGCTCGTCGTGCCCGATAAACCCTGTCCCGGCGCTGGAGTGTTTACCACCAATCGCTTTTGCGCGGCGCCCGTGCAGGTGAGCCGTGCCAACCTGGGCGGTGCCGACAAGGGCTACGGAATCATCGCCGGCGTTTCGGTCAACTCTGGCAATGCCAACGCCGCCACGGGTGAGACCGGCCTTGCATGCGCGCGCGAGACGTGCAGCATCGCATCGCAGGTCATCGGCTGCGAGCCCCAGCAGATTCTGGTTGCCTCCACGGGTGTGATTGGCCAGATTCTGCCGATCGACACGTTTGAGACTGCCATTCCTGCTGCCTACGAGGCGCTCTCTGCCCACGGTGGCGCCGATGCCGCTCGCGCCATCATGACGACCGACACGCACTCCAAGGAGTACGCCGTGTCCTACGTCAGTGAGGCTGCGGGCCATGCGGGCAACGTCTATTCGGTAGGCGGAATGTGCAAGGGCTCGGGCATGATCATGCCCAATATGGCCACCATGATCGCGGTCATTACTACCGATGCCCCCGTCGAGCCGGCGGCACTTCATGCCCTGCTGCTCTCGACCGTCAAACAGACCTTTAACAAGGTAACGGTCGATTCCGACACCTCGACCAACGACACCTGCATCATGCTTGCCTCCGGCGCCGCTGCCGCAGATGCCGAGCCTATCGTCGAGGGCTCCGATGCCTTTGACGAGTTGGCATTTGCCGTGCACGAGGTGTGCGAGAGCCTGGCGCGCAATATCGCCACCGATGGTGAGGGCGCATCCAAGCTTGTTACGGTCAACGTTACCGGAGCCGCCAACGACGAGGAAGCTGATATCGCCGCTCGTGCCGTTGCCAACTCGCCGCTCGTTAAGACCTGCATCGCCGGCCACGACTGCAACTGGGGCCGCGTTGCCATGGCGCTTGGCAAGTGCGGCGTGAAGTTTAATCAGGAAGACGTTTCCATCGACATGATGGGCATGCCCGTCTGTCGCGACGGTCTGACTGTTCCCTTTGACGAGGACGAGGCTCTACGACGTTTCGAGGCGCCTGAGATCGTGATCTCGGCCGACCTGGGCGCAGGCGACGCGGCAACGACCGTGTGGACCTGCGACCTCACGCATGAGTACATCTCCATCAACGGCGACTACCGTTCCTAGATTCCGGGCACGCTGCGCATCTTGCCGCGATTGCGGACAGCGGAGCACGGCGCGATAACGATACGAAAGACGAGGCAGATTATGAAATTCGCACGCGATTGTCGTTCGAGCGAATCCAACGAAGCAACCGCGCAGCTGCTGTTCGAAGCACTGCCGTGGATTAAGAACCTGACCGGCAAGACGGTTGTTATCAAATATGGCGGAGCCGCCATGGTTGATGAACAGCTGCGCCGCGACGTGATGAGCGACATCGTTTTGCTCAAGATCATCGGTATGCGCCCCGTCATCGTGCATGGCGGCGGCAAGGCTATCAACGAGGCGCTGAGCCATTACGATATTCCCGTCGAGTTTAAGAACGGCCAGCGCGTGACCACGCCGGCGACTATGGATATCGTGCGCGAGGTGCTGGGTGGCAAGGTTAACCAGGAGCTGGTTGCTGCCATCAACCACCACGGCAACCTGGCCGTGGGCGTGTCGGGCAGCGATGCCGGCACGCTCATCGCCGAGCCGCTCGACCCCGAGCTCGGTCGCGTGGGCAAAGTGACGCACGTCAACACCGACTATATCGAGCGCTTACTCGACAGCGAGTACATCCCCGTCATCGCAACCGTCGCGGCGGGGGAGGACGGCGGTTTCTTCAACATCAACGCCGATACCGCCGCCGGTGCCGTTGCTGCGGCGCTCCACGCGCATAAGGCGATCTTTTTGACCGATGTCGATGGCCTGTACAAGGACTTTAGCGACAAGGACTCGCTTATCTCCAACCTAACGCTCGACGAGGTTAACGAGATGCTCTACGGCGGCGAGGTCGATAAGGGCATGATTCCCAAACTGCGCGCGGCCGTCGATGCGCTTGCCGGCGGCGTATTTCGTGCTCACATCATCAACGGCACCACGCCGCATTCGCTGCTGCTGGAGCTGCTGACCGATGCCGGCGTCGGTACCGTGATCCATTCCACCGAGACGGCTTACGAGTTCGATACGCATCCGCATCCGCTTTCGACGTTTGCTGCGCGTCTGACCGAGAACCTCGACGAGGTCGAGAAGCTTCAGACGGTCTAGCTGACCCGCAGCTGCCCCATTCCTGCATCCATAGCCCCGCGCCGTCCGGCGCTCAACGAAAGGCATCCCATGTCACTTGCAGCTCAGCAATCGCTTGAATCCCATTACGTTATGCATACCTTTGGCCGCTCTCCGGTCGAGTTTGTCGAGGGCCACGGCATGAAGCTCACCGGCGACGATGGCCGTGAGTACCTCGACTTTCTTGCCGGCATCGGCGTGTGCAGCCTAGGTCATGGCAACCTGGCTGTGCTCTCGGCGCTCGAGGCACAGACCAAAAAGCTCATGCATGTCTCCAATTACTTCTACATCGAGCAGCGTGGACAGGTCGCGGCGCTGCTGTCCAAGCTTGCTAACGACGACGTAGATGGTGCGCGCGTGCTTGCCGATGCCATTGCCGCCGGCGATGAGACCACGGCAGCTGCTCTTGGTGCCCCGGCTGCGGGCGAGCATGTGTGGGAGACGTTCTTTGCCAATTCCGGCGCCGAGGCCAACGAGGGCTCGATGAAGCTCGCGCGCTTGTACGCCAAGCGTGCCGGTAACGGCGGCAACACCATCGTGTGCATGCGCGGCGGCTTCCACGGCCGTACGCTCGAGACCATTGCCGCCACCATGCAGGATTGGCTGCAGGATAGTTTCCGTCCGCTGCCGGGTGGCTTTGTGGCCTGCACGCCCAACGATGTCGATGAGCTGCGTGCGATCTTTAAGCAGCTGGGGAGCGAAATTTGTGCCGTGATGCTCGAACCGATCCAGGGTGAGAGTGGCGTGCACCCCATGACCGAGGAGTTTATGGCGGCAGCGCGCGACCTAGCACACGAAGTGGGCGCCGTGCTTATCGCCGACGAGGTCCAGTGCGGTATCTTCCGCACGGGTAAGCCGTTTGCGTTCCAGACCTATGGCGTGGAGCCCGACATTATGAGTCTTGCCAAGGGCATTGCCGACGGCGTACCCATGGGTGCCGTCGTGGCAAAGAAGGAGATTGCCGACGTGTTTAAGCCGGGCGACCACGGCTCGACCTTTGGCGGTAGCTGCTTGGCCGTCGCGGCGTGTGCCGCGACGCTCTCCGCGCTTGTGCGCGGCGATTATGCCGAGCATGCTGCCAAGGTGGGTGCCTATATGGAGCAGGCGCTGGCTAAGCTTCCGCATGTGGTAGAGGTGCGTGGCCGTGGCCTGATGCTCGGCTGTGATTTGGATGATGCCGCGGGCGACGCACATGATATTGTTGCCCGCGCGCTGGCCGCCGGTGCCGTGATTAACGCTACGGGTGCTCATACGCTGCGTTTCTTGCCGCCGCTCGTCTGCGAGGAAGCCGACGTGGACAGTCTGATCGAGATCCTGTCGGGTGTCTTGGGCTAACGCGGCGCAATAACTCAATTTGGACCGGGTTCCGGACTGCGGGCGTGCCCTATGTGGCATGATTCAGCGGTCTGGAGCCCGTTTTGCCTTAGATTTGCTAAGGCAGGGAGACCTGCTGGTCAAATAACATCAAATATGAGTAGTGTTACCGATTTGGTAGCAGCAATTTTGGACTAATAAGGCCAGATGGCAAGTCGAAATGGCGATGAATGCACGATTTTGATCCAACTGTTAGTCCTAATAATGGACATATGCTGCGTAACTTAAGCAAATACTATCTTTTTATATGTTGCAAACAAAGTAGCAGTACTCATTTTCGCCATTTTTTGGTCACGGCCTTTGTGACAGACGTGCTGGTGGGTTCGAATCCTTCTGCAATGGGCCCAAACAAAAACGGTCCCCTTGCGAGGACCGTTTCCAATTCTGTGGTGGGCGATGAGGGATGTCCGCGTGCGGCTGGCGCCGCCCGCGTCCCGCTTCGTCGCTCCGCTCCTCGCGTGCTGCGCTGGAAAACGCTTGCGCGTTTCCTCAGCTCCGCACCCTGTCGGGTTCGAATCCCATGCACTGGGCCCAAAAAAGAAAGGCTCCCATTGCTGGGAGCCTATCAAATCAGTGGTGGGCGATGAGGGATTCGAACCCCCAGCCTTGTGCGTGTAAAGCACCTGCGCTAACCGTTGCGCCAATCGCCCGTGCGGAGAGAGTATAGCAAAACAATCGCCTCATTCACCTCATATCCATTAAAGGTAACTGGCGCGTGTCACAGCGGAGCTGATTCAGTTGAGATTGCCTGAACATTCCGCCCCTCTTTACGCCCTCGGGTATACTCAAAAGCTACTGATTCGATTTGATGCCCAGCAACAGCAGAGGGGATAGTATATGTGCGGTTTTGTCGGTTTTGTCGGTGGGACGGATAACCAATCCGAGGTGCTCACCAAGATGATGGACCGCATCGTCCATCGCGGTCCCGACATGGGCGGTCAGTTTATCGACGGCCGCGTTGCCCTGGGCTTCCGCCGCCTGTCGATCCTCGACCTGACCGAGGCCGGCGCTCAGCCCATGGCCAATGAGGACGGCAGCGTCGTCATTGTCTTCAACGGCGAGATCTACAACTTCCAAGAACTCCGTTCCGAGCTCGAGGCCAAGGGCTACAAGTTCCACTGCGGCGCCGACACCGAGAGCCTCCTGCACGGCTACGAGGAGTGGGGCGAGGCCGTCCTCGATCGCCTGCGCGGTATGTACGCCTTCGTCATCTGGGACAAAAAGAAGAATAAGCTTTTTGGCGCCCGCGACATCTTTGGCATCAAGCCGCTTTACTACTATCCCATGGCCGATGCGGGTGACGGCGCTCCGGGCGTGCTCTTTGGTTCCGAGATCAAGAGCTTCCTGGACTACCCGCACTTCCACAAGGCGGTCAACAAAAAGGCCCTGCGTCCGTACATGACGCTGCAGTATTCGGCAACCGAGGAGACCTTCTTCGAGGGTGTCTACAAGCTGCCGCCGGCGCACTACTTTACCGTCGATATCCCGACCGGCAAGATGAACATCGAGCGCTACTGGGATTGCGATTACTCTGCCGTCGAGAAGCCGTTCGAGGAGTACGTCGATGAGCTGGACGAGGTCGTGCACGAGAGCGTCGAGGCCCATCGCATCGCCGACGTCAAGGTCGCGTCGTTCCTCTCCGGTGGCGTCGACTCTAGCTACATCGCCGCTTGCCTCATGCCCGACAAGACCTTCTCGGTGGGCTTTGACTACAAGAACTTCAACGAGACCAACTACGCCAAGGAGCTTTCCGATAAGCTCGGCGTCGAGAACGTTCGCAAGATGATTACCGCCGACGAGTTCTTCGGTGCGCTCGAGGACATCCAGTATCACATGGACGAGCCGCAGTCCAACCTGTCTTCCGTGCCGCTGTGGTTCTTGGCCGAGATGGCCCGCAAGGACGTCACCGTCGTGCTTTCGGGCGAAGGTGCCGACGAGCTCTTTGGCGGCTACGCCTACTACGAGGACACGGTCCCGGTCCGCAAGTACAAAAAGATGGTGCCGCTGCCCATCCGTCGCGCGCTCGGTAACCTGGCGCTGCATATGCCGTACTTCAAGGGACATAACTTCCTGGTCAAGGGTGCCGAGATCCCTGAGAAGTCGTTCCTGGGACAGGCTCTGGTATGGCCGGAGCGCGAGGTCGACGGCGTGCTCAAGCCCGAGTACAACACCGGCGATGGCGCCTTCGAGCTTGCCGCTCCCATCTATGCGCGCGTGAAGGGTCAGCCCGAGCTGGTCAAGAAGCAGTACCTGGACATGAACATGTGGCTCCCGGGCGACATTCTGCTCAAGGCCGACAAGATGTGCATGGCGCACTCGCTGGAGCTGCGCGTGCCCTTCCTGGACCGCAAAGTCATGGAGTTCGCCGAGCACATTCCCGACCGCTACCGCATCAACGAGAACGGCAACAAACAGGTACTCCGCCACGCTGCCAACAAGTCGCTGCCCGATGAGTGGGCCACCCGTCCCAAGGTGGGCTTCCCGGTGCCGATTGTCTACTGGCTGCGCGAGCAAAAGTGGTACGACTATGTCAAGGAGTACTTCACCGCGCCGTGGGCAAGCGAGTTCTTCAATACCGACGAGCTCATGCACCTGCTCGATCTGCACTTTGCGGGCAAGGGCGATTTCCAGCGCAAGATCTATACGCCGCTCGTGTTCCTAGTGTGGTACAAGCGCTTCTTTATCGACGAGGGCCAGCCTTCTGTTCAGGCTGCCTAGTCTCGGCTTACGAATGCCTGCGCGTAACGGCTCCTCCGGGAGCCGTTTTTGCGCGAGCACGTTTCAGTTACTATGAAAACCGTCCCTGCCAAATGGCTGAGAAAGGTGAAAGATGCACCATTCGGATTCCGCGACCGTGACCACGGTCGATACGCTTGCCAAGCTTCTCGATGTGTGCGGCGAGCTGCGCGCATCAGAGCAGGTTGACGAGCGTGCCGTGACCGGTTGCTCGTTTGATTCGCGCGCGGTCTCGGCAGGTGACGTGTTCTTCTGTAAAGGTGCTGCCTTTAAGCCCGCGTTTTTGAGCATGGCGCTCGATGCGGGCGCCGTCGCATTTGTGTGCGAGGAGTCACTGGTCGAGTCTCTGGAGCCGCTGGCGCAGGAGAGCGGTGCTGCGATGCTGGTTGTTGATAGTGTTCGCACGGCCATGGCCCTGCTGCCGTCGGAGGTCTACGACCGTCCCGACCACGACGTCAAGATCGTGGGCATCACCGGCACCAAGGGAAAGACCACGGCCGCTTTTATGCTCCAGTCCATCATCAAGGCGGCGGGCGAGTCCTGCGGCATGATCGGCTCGGTGAGTACCGACGATGGTATCGAGTGCTACGAGAGCACCAATACTACGCCCGAGGCCCCCGAGGTCTGGCGCCATATCGCCAACTGCCGCACGTCCGGTCGCCAGTCCATGGTCATGGAGGTCTCGAGCCAGGCGCTCAAGTACCAACGCGTCGAGAATCTGCCGTTTGACGTGGCGTGCTTCCTCAACATCGGCCGCGACCACATCTCGCCGATCGAACACCCCACGTTTGAGGATTATTTTGAGAGCAAACTCAGGATCTTTGACCAGGCAAAGACCGCCGTGGTGAATCTGGGCACCGAAGAGGTCGACCGTGTGCTGGAGGCAGCGTCGACGGCCGAGCGCTTGGTGACCGTTGGCGTCGAGCATCCCGAGGCAAGCCTGTGGGCGAGCGACGTACGCATGGTCGGCTTTAGCATCGAGTTCAACTTGCATGGCCTGTGTGCCGACGAGTCCGAGGCGGGGGAGAAGGTCCTGCTGGGTATCGCGGGAGACTTTAACGTGGAGAACGCGCTGGTCGCTATCGCCGCTGCGCGCGAGATCGGCATCGGTATCGATGCCATCAAGAAGGGCCTCTCCAAACTGCGTGTGCCGGGCCGTATGGAGGTCGTGGAGTCGAAGGACGGCCGCGTGATTTGTGTCGTCGACTACGCGCACAACCAGCTTTCGTTCCGCTCGCTTTTCTCGTCGGTCAAGCGCGCGTTTCCCGCCAGCCCGGTCATCGCAGTGTTTGGCGCTGCCGGCGGCAAGGCGCAGGAGCGCCGCGAGCAGCTTCCGCGCGAGGCCGCACCGTATTCCGACCTGATGATCTTTGCCAATGAGGACCCGGCTCACGAGGACCCGATGAAGGTCTGTCGCGAGCTTGCCGAACATGTTCCCGACGATACGCCGAACAAGATCATCCTCGACCGCGAAGCCGCTGTGCATGCGGCGTTCAAGGCGGCGCGCGAGGAGTACGTCAACCCCGATGCTCCCACCATTGTCTTGCTGCTGGCAAAGGGTGACGAGGAGCTCATGCACGTGGGTGACGAGTTCGTGCCCATCGAGAGCGACCTTTCGTTGGCCAATCGCCTGATCGATGTTACCCAGTTTGACTAATGAACCATGATGGCGGCGGCGCCCTGAGTGCGCTGTCGCCATAAGCGTGTTCCCTCAATCAAAACATGCCGTCCAAGTCCAAACCCTTCTACGTAAACGGAGTAACCATGTCCCACAATGCCCTGCCGACCGTTGCCGAGCTTTCGGGCGAGATGCGCGAACGCTTGGCCAAGGTCAAGTATGTCTTTACCGACCTGGATGCCACGATGCTCGCACCCGGCTCGTGCGTGCTGCGCGACAACGACGGCAACCCCTCGACCAAACTCGTCGAGGCCGTCGTGGCGCTCGCTCGCGCTGGTATTCAGGTGGTTCCCACCTCGGGCCGCAACCGTACCATGATCCACGAGGACGCGCGCGTGCTCGGCCTCAACTCCTACATCGGCGAGATGGGCGGTCTGGTCATGTACGACCTTAAAGCCAACGATTGGGAGTATCTGACCGGCGACATGCCCTACGACCCCTCTTGCGGCCTCACGCCGCACCAGGTGATCGAGCAGACCGGCGTGTGCGAGAAGATCCTCGCCCGCTGGCCGCACAAGATCGAGTATCACAACGACATGTCGACCGGCTACAAATACCGTGAGGTCACCGTCGGCATGCGCGGCGATGTGCCCGACGATGAGGTTCAGGCCATCCTGGACGAGGCCGGCTGCGGTCTGATCTGGGCGTGCAACGGCCATCTGACTCACCTGTCCAAGCCGACGACGCTCGAGCTCGATCGCGTCGAGGACGGCCGCGCATTCAACATCAATCCCGCGGGTCTCAACAAGGGCGTCGCCATTGCGCGCTTCTGCGAGCACCTAGGGATCGAGCGCGAGGAGACGTTGGCGCTCGGCGATTCCGAGTCCGACTTCTACATGGCCGATCACGTGGGCACGTTCTGCCTGGTCGAGAATGGCCTGACGAGCGCCGGCGCGCCTGAGTTCCTGGCTGCTTGCGAGAACGCTTTCGTTACGCGTGGCAAAATTATCGACGGTTGGGCGGCGACGGCAGAGCTGCTGGTCGCGGCGCGTTCGTAGCGCGGCGTCGCCGCACTTGGACATGTCTTTTCGAGAGAGACTGGTGAGGTAATGTCCGATATCGAGAATCCGGCAGGCGACACGCGCCCGATTGGCGTGTTCGATTCTGGTTTGGGCGGTCTGACGGTTGCGCGCGCGATTGCGACGGCGCTGCCGCACGAGTCCGTCTACTACTTTGGCGACACCAAGCGCTGCCCCTACGGCACGCGCACCGAGGATGAGGTGCGCTCGTTTGCGTTGCAGGCGGGTCGTTGGCTTTCGAAGCACGACGTCAAGATTATGGTCATCGCCTGCAACACGGCAACCGCTGCGGCCTTGCGTTTGGCCCAGCAGGTGCTCGACGTTCCCGTGATCGGCGTGATCGCGCCGGGTGCCCGTGCAGCAATCAACAGCACGCGTACGCGTCGCGTGGGCGTGCTCGCTACCAACCTCACCATTCGCTCGGGCGCCTACACGCGCGCCATTCAGGATCTAGATGCCGGCGTCGATGTATACGGCTGTCCTGCCTCGAGCTTTGTCGAGGTTGTCGAACACGAGCTTGCCTCGGGTGCACATCTGCAGGAACAGTGGCTTGAGAACGAGGACATCTTCGATACGCCTGCCGTGCGTGCGCTGGTGGGTGCCACGGTTGAGCCGCTGCGCGACCACGGTATCGATACCGTGGTGCTTGGATGTACGCATTTCCCGCTGTTGGTGGGACCTATCCGCCATGCGCTGGGGCCTGGGGTACGCGTCGTGAGTTCCGCCGAGGAGACCACGCGCGAGCTGACCGATATCCTCACGCGCCGCGAGCAGCTGGCGGGCGA
>CABQLI010000001.1 GCA_902464965.1 uncultured Collinsella sp. | reverse complement strand
GGCATGACCAGAAGGTCTATGCCGTCCTCTTTTCATGCCAATTTGTTCGCTCTGGCGCCCGCTCGCTGGCATTGCCAAAACATCGACGTTGCCGTGGTCCTAAGTAGTCATTGGGGACGTTTTTGTTTGACTAGTCGTTTAAGAACGTCCCCGATGACTATTTGAATTGCTAATTTGTGCGGGTTGTGGTTTTGTGACCTGCTGAAATTTAAGATACTGTACAACTGTACGTTAATTTGTCTTCGTAGTATATTGCTACCCGCAAAACTCAATACCATTGTGCTCTGAGACGCTAAAGCGCCTACGTACAATGGTTGTTGATAGTACGATTCGATTTAACGACAGGATGGATGGTCCAAGCGTGAGTCTCGGCAGCAAACTATCCAATGCAAAGGTGTCCTTTGCGATATTTAAGCGCGACATTAAGCGACTGCTTGTGAACCCCGTCGCCTTGGTGGTTACCCTTGGCGTGTGCGTTATTCCCTCGCTGTATGCCTGGTACAACATCGTGGCCAACTGGGATCCGTACGGAAACACCCAGGGTATCAAGATTGCCATCGCCAACAACGATCGGGGCACCCAAAACGACTTGGTGGGCGAGCTCAACGCGGGCGACCAGGTTGTCGATCAGCTCAAGGAGAACGATCAGCTGGGCTGGACCTTCGTCGATTCGGCGTCCGATGCCAAGGAGGGCGTCGAGAGCGGTGAGTACTATGCGGCCATCGTAATCCCCAAGAACTTCTCGGATAACCTGGTTTCGATGCTCGACGGTAACTACCATCAGCCCAAGCTTACGTACTACGTCAATGAGAAGAAGAGCGCTATTGCGCCCAAGGTTACCGACACCGGTGCAAGCACCATCGAGGAGCAGATCAACTCGGAATTTGTCTCCACGGTGGGCGAGACCGTTGCCAGCATTGCCAAGGATGCCGGAGTCGATTTAAAGGACAAGGCAACCCAGACTCAGGATTCGTTGGCAAGTTCTGTCTCCGAGGCATCCGATACCTTGGGCGAGGTGCGCGATTCGATTGGAGACATGAATGCCGCCATCGATAAGACGAGTGGCGCTATCGCCTCGGCTGATGCGGCACTTGCCGGCATGCAGGGTCAGGCGCCGTCACTGACGCAAGCGATCTCTCAGGGCAACGACCTGCTGGGTGAAGCTCGCACCACGGCGGGCAACTCTATCGCCTCGCTCTCCAAGGCGCTCTCGGAAGGCAGCCTTGCGCTCACCAAGACGTCGGCCTCCGCGAACGCTGCCATCGGCAAGCTGACGGGCACGGTCACATCTACGACCACCCGTATCGACAACTCGCTCGAGTCTCTCCAAGCGACGATCGACCACAATAAGGCCGTTATCGGGCACTTGGAGATTCTCGCCAATGACACGTCGACAGGTTCCGAGGAAATTGACGCGCGCATTGTATCGACCATCAATACGCTCCGTGAGCAGAACGAGAAGTTGCAGAGCATCAAGGACGGTCTGTCCGCGCAGTCGAGCGCCATGGCGAATGACGCCGCGGCTGTCTCGGGTGCCAGCGACGCTATCAATAACGCAATTCAGACCGGTGCGACCAACCTCGGTCAGGCTCAGACCGATCTGGGGCAGAACGCGCTGCCGAAGGCTTCGAGCGCGCTTGACTCCTTTGCCGCCGTTTCGGGCGATTTGACCGGCATTGTATCGGGTATGACCCCCACGATAGCGAGCGCGCGCGGCACGCTGGCGCAGCTCGACGCCACGCTCAAGCAGGCAAAGACCACGCTGTCCCAAACCGATGCCTCCCTTGCCAAGGTTCAGGACAAGCTCGCGACCGCCGCTAATGACATTGCGGCGCTGCAGACCTCTGAGTCTATGGGCGAGTTAGCCGACCTCATGGACGTCGACGTCAATGACGTGGCAGATTTCATGGCATCTCCGGTTGAGCTGACGTCCAAGTCAATCTATCCGGTCAAGAGCTTTGGCTCGGGCATCGCGCCCTTCTACACCAATCTGGCGCTGTGGGTAGGCGGCTATGTGCTCATCGCTATCTACAAGCTCGAGGTCGACCGCGAGGGCATCGGTAGCTTTACGGCGCGTCAGGGCTACTTTGGCCGCTGGCTGCTGATGGTGATCCTGGGTGCGTTCCAGGCCATTATCGTTACGGTGGGCGACCTGGTCATTGGCGTTCAGTGCGTCAATCCGCTGCTCTTTGTGCTGGGCGGCATCGCTATCTCGTTCACTTACGTCAACATCATCTATGCGCTGTCCACCACCTTTAAGCATATCGGCAAGGCAATCGGCGTCATCCTCGTCATTGTGCAGATCCCGGGTTCGTCGGGCATGTACCCCATCGAGATGATGCCCGGCTTCTTCCAATGGCTGCATCCGCTGCTGCCCTTCACCTATGGCATCAACCTGCTGCGCGAGACCGTCGGTGGCATGTATTCGTTCAACTACCTGTTCAACCTGTGCATCCTGGGCGTGTTCCTGATCGTGGCGCTCTTTATCGGTCTGCAGCTGCGCCCGTTGCTGCTCAACCTCAACCTGCTCTTTGATAAACAGCTTTCCACGACGGGGCTCATGATCTGCGAGTCCAACGACCTGCCGCGCCAGCGCTATTCGCTGCGCACGGCCATGCGCGTCATGCTCGATTCGGATTCGTACCGTCGCGAGTTGCTCGATCATGCCGTGGCGTTTGAGCATCGCTACCCGTACTACATCAAGGGCGGTTTTGCCGCCGTGGTAGGCGTGCAGGTTCTGCTCTTTGTGCTTTCGACGGTGCTCGATATCGACAATAACGGCAAGATCATCCTGCTCGTTATCTGGATCATTTCGGTTATCGCCATCTGTGGCTGGCTCATCAACATCGAGTACATCCGCGCGAGCCTCAATACCCAGATGCGCATCTCGGCGCTTTCGGATGAGGACCTGCGTCGCGAGATGCGCGAGCACACGGCCGCCATTCCTGCTGCCCGTCGCATGTTTGGTCTCAACGCCAGCGAGCGGGGCACCAAGGACAGCGAACAGCCCACGAGCCGTCTGCCGCATATCGGTGCGCATCGTAAGGCTCAAGATGCCGACAACGTTGACAACGTAAGCGGAAATGACGGGGATACCACCCCGCTCGGCAAGCACTCCAAAGGAGGTGAGGCATAAATGAAGAACATCCTGCATCTGTTTAAGCGCGATGTCCAAAACGTGTCTCGCTCCGTGATTGGCTTGATTGTCGTGATGGGTCTCATTATCGTGCCGTGCCTGTACGCGTGGTTTAACATCGCCGGAAGCTGGGATCCGTATGGCAACACCGGCAATCTCAAGATCGCCGTGGTCAACACCGACGAGGGCTACGAGAGCGATCTGATTCCCGTCGAGGTCAACGTGGGCGAAAACGTAACCTCCACCCTGCGCGGCAACGAGAACTTCGATTGGGTCGTCCTCAACGACCGCGATAAGGCGATTGAGGGCGTTAAGTCGGGCGCGTACTACGCTGCCGTCGTTATCCCTAAAACGTTTAGCGCCGACATGATGACGCTTTTCTCGACCGAGGTGAAGCACGCCGATATCGAGTTCTATGAGAACCAGAAGGCCAACGCCATCGCGCAGATCGTGACTGAAAAGGGTTCGAGCGCCGTCCAGAGTCAGGTCAACGAGACCTTTACCAAGACCATCACGACCATCGGCCTTAAGACCGTGTCCAGCCTGCTCGACTATATGAGCACCGACCAGGTGAGCAACTTTATCGCCAATCTGTCCTCGACGCTGGGCGATTCGGTCCAGGACCTGCAGGACGTTCAGGCCAGTGCAACGTCGCTTGCGGGCATTTTGAGTTCTACGTCCGATTCACTGACATCGGCGGGCGGCATGCTCAAACAGTCCGGATCGACCGAGGAGTCGGTGAAGCAGCTCATGCAGCATGCCGAGAGCGGTATTGCCGATTCCGAGCAAGCGCTCAAGTCTGCCAGCGATGCGATCGATGCCGCTATTGATGGGAGCGCAGGTTCGTTCGATAACGTTTCTACCGAGCTCGCAAAGGCATTCGACGCTGCAAACAAGCATGTCAATCTTACGGTGTCTCAGCTCAACGATGGTGCAGTGTCACTCAAGAACCGTGCCGACGAGATTGATGCCACGGCGAATGAGCTCCGTAGTCTTGCTGGCCAGGTGAGTAACGATAAGCTCAAGGCAGGGCTTGAGGACGCGGCTGCTGAGCTTGACAAAACCGCGACGGAGTACCGCAACAATGCCAATGAGCTGACGAACATCGCGACGTCGCTCACGAAGAGCATGGCCGAGGTCAACAGCTCGCGTGCCGAGGTCGACCAGGCCATCGCCGATGCCAAGGCGGGTATCTCGGGTGCCAAGTCCGACTACGATTCTACGTTCTCGGTTAAGGCCAAAGAGCTCAAGAAGACCATTTCGGGCGTTCTGGATTCCCTGAACGGTATCTCGGGTGACCTAGATAGCGCCGTGAGCGGTCTGACCGACGCCTCTGGTTCGCTCGCGAAGGGTCTCTCCAAGGCTGCAAGGCTCGTCAACAAGGCTTCCGATCAGCTGGGTGAGGCATCGGACAAGATTAGCGCGTTCAAGGACGAGCTCGACGGTGCCCTTATGTCGGACGATCTGGCCACGATCAAGACGATGATCGGCAACGACCCCGATGGCCTCGCCGTGTCGCTTTCCGGCCCCGTTGCGCTCGATCGCAAGCCGGTCTATCCGATCCGCAACTACGGCTCGGCCATGGCGCCGTTCTACACGATTCTGTCGCTCTGGGTCGGCTCGATCGTGCTGGCGGCCATGATGAAGGTCTCGGTTGACGATGAGCTCATCAACGAACTCATCCCCGTGCGCCTGCACGAGATCTACCTGGGCCGTTATCTGTTCTTTGGCGGTCTGGCCTTGCTGCAGGCAACGCTCGTGTGCGCGGGCGACATTCTGTTCTTTGGCATCCAGTGCGACAACCCCCTGCAGTTTGTGCTTGCCGGCTGGGTCGCGAGCCTCGTGTTCTCCAATATCGTCTACACGCTCACGGTTTCGTTTGGAGATATCGGCAAGGCCCTCGCCGTCGTGCTGCTGGTCATGCAGGTCGGCGGTTCGGGCGGTACGTTCCCCATCGAGATGACCGGTCCCGTGTTCCAGGCGATCTATCCGTTCCTGCCGTTTACCCACGGCATCAACGCTATGCACGCCGCCATGGCTGGCGCCTACCATATGGAGTACTGGGTTGAGCTGGGCATTCTGGCGAGCTATCTGATTCCGTCGCTGGCCCTGGGCGTCGTCTTCCGCCGTCCGGTCATCAAAGCCAACGACTGGATCATCGAAAAGCTTGAAAGCACGAAACTTATTTAGTGCAACAGCGTGACATCGACGAAACATCGAGGTTTACTCTGCCGACGCTTTAGTGGGCTGGATTGCGTGGGCTGCTTGGTTGTTGCTACAGTAGCGGGGCGTGCCGGGGGTCCGGCGCGTCCCGTTTTTATTTGACCATGAGGCGGCACGCAGCCATACGCGTGCGGACACCACGCCCAGATTGAGTGTGAGGATGTTCCATGGCCCAATACGCTGCCAACGAAATCGAAAACATGCCCGATAGCCCTGTGGCCCGTGAGGATTTGGGCGCGGGCGGTATTCCCAGGGGCGCCGGCGCACGCTCCCCGCTGTTCTGGAAAGTTCTACTGCTTTCGGTGGCGATTATCTGGGGCTACTCCTTTACGACTATGAAGGACGCGCTCGACACCATCCCGGTGTTCGAACTGCTCTATGTTCGCTTTCTTCCCGCAGCGCTGGTCATGTTTGCCGTCTTCCACAAGCGCATCATTGCACATTTCAACGCTCGCAACCTGATCGTTGGCCTGAGTATGGGCGTGCTCATGTGGGCGGCCTATGCGTTGCAGACGGTCGGTCTGGCACATACTACGGCGGGCAAGAATGCTTTTTTGACGGGCACGTATTGCATCCTTGTGCCGTTCGCGAGCTATTTTCTGAGCGGCGAAAAACTCACCCGCTATAACCTGGGCGCGGCGCTGCTGTGCTTGGCGGGCATTGGCTTGGTGGCGCTCGATAGCGTTGAGTTCAACATCGGTGACGTCATTACGCTGGCAGGCGCGGTCTTCTTCGCCATCCAGATGGCGGTGACCGCCAAGTACGGTCGCAAAATGGACATCAACGTTATCACGTTTTGGATGTTTGTGGGCAACGGCGTGCTGAGCCTGGTCTCGTCGCTGCTATTCGAGACCCAGGCGCCTCTGTCCGTGTGGACGCCGAACTTTATCGGTGTGATGGCGTTTCTCTCGGTGGGCTGCACATGCGTGGCTCTGCTCATCCAAAACGTCGGCCTGGCGCATGTCCCGGCTTCGACGGGCTCGCTGCTCCTTTCGATGGAGTCGCCTTCGGGCGTGTTGTTTTCGGTGCTGCTGATGGGGGAGGCGCTCACCTCGCGCCTGCTCGCCGGCTTCGTGCTTATCTTCCTGTCGATTATCTTGAGTGAGACTCACTTCGATTTTTTGCGCAAAAAGCCGCGCCCGCAATTGTAAACAACTTGTTGCGCCGCCCTCCCGGGGCGGCATTTTTTATGCGTCGCCCTTAAAGTTGTACCTTGCACTTTATGCTATCAAAGTGCTTGCTGCAAAAACGTTACTGGAGGGCATCTATGGCACCAGCTTTGTCCGATTTTCAACCGCAACCAGCGCCCAAGGCTACCGCAGCGGCGCAGGCCGCTATCGGTGACGGTCTTGTTGCAGAAGCTCAGACTTTTGCAGACGAGCTTGCTGTGTGGCGACACGATCTACACCAGATGCCCGAGCTGGGTAACAACCTTCCGCAGACGTCCGCCTTTATCCAGGCGCGTCTGGACGAGATGGATATTCCCTATGCCGTGCTTGTTGACGGCTCCTGTGTCGTTGGCCTTATCGGTGCCGGCGCGGCAGCTGCTGCTCGGGGTAACGGTACGTGCACGGACAAGCAGGCCGGTACGGTCATCATGCTCCGCGGCGACATGGATGCCCTGCCCGTTGCCGAGGAATCCGGCGAGCCCTTTGCATCCACCAATGGCTGCATGCATGCTTGCGGTCACGATATGCACGCGACGGCGCTGCTTGGTGCGGCTCGTATGCTCAAGACCCGCGAGTCCGAGCTTCTCGACGCCAACGCCACGGTTAAGTTGCTGTTCCAGCCGGGCGAGGAAACCTTTGAGGGTGCCCGTGCCGCCATCGTCGACGGTCTGCTGCAGAACCCACGCCCCCAGGCGGCTTTTGCCATGCATGTTAACAGCCAATCGCCGCTCGGCTTGGTGCTCTATGGGAGTCCGGCGCTTTCGGGCGTGTACGGTTTTCGCATCACGCTGCAGGGCAAGGGCGGCCATGGCTCGAGCCCCGAGATCTGCATCGACCCCATCACGGCCGGCGTCCATGTGCACCTGGCGCTTCAGGAGCTTATCGCTCGCGAAGTGCCGGCGGCCAAGGAGGTCGCACTGACCGTGGGTAAGTTTGCCGGTGGTCAAGCGGCCAACGTCATCCCAGATACCTGCGTGCTCGAAGGCACGCTGCGCGGCTTTGACGTTGAGCTCATGGAGCACCTCAAGGAGCGTATCGCCGAGGTCGTCAACGGCGTGGCCGCAACGTATCGCACGCCGGCCACCATCGAGACGCTCTCGGATGTTCCCCCGCTCGTGCTCGATGACGACGTGACCCAGGCTTCGCTTGGCTACGTGGGTGCGACGCTGCCCAAGGCCGCCTTCTTGCCGCTGTTCCATGCCATGGCGAGCGAGGACTTCGCGCTTATCTCGAGCAAGATCCCAAGTGCGTACTTTACCGTGGGCGCGGCCGTAACCGACACGGACGAACACTTTGCCCAGCACCATCCCAAGGCACGTTTTAACGATGCCGAGCTGCCGCTCGGTGCCGCGGCCTATACCGCCGTCGCTTTGGGCTATATCGCCGACCACCGGTAGCACCCAACCTTGCCTTTCAAGCCTGCGGGCATGGCCGTAAGGCCTATGCCCTTGTCTTTCAAGGCAATCTTGGGCACTACCGGCGCCCGGCGCAGGCTATTCGTTTGTCTAAAAGGAGCAGTATGCCCCAGCAGCGTAAGTTCTTCCCCGGCTGGCTCGTGGTGGCCTCCGGCTTCGTGATCATGGCCACGTGTTACACGATTTTCGTCAACTGCATGAGCCTGTTCCAGCCGCTGATCGTCAGCAACCTGGGTATTTCCCTTGCGCAGTACAACGTCTCCAATGCCATCTCCACCGTGGTGAGTGTCGTGGGTTCGCTCGTTATCGGTCATGTTGCCGATAAGGTGAGTGGCCGCGTATTGGGCTCGCTTACCGTTATCGCTACCTCGGCGGTGCTTGCCGGCATGAGCTTTGTCGGTGAGCTGTGGCAGGTCTACGTGCTCTTTGCCGTTTCGGGCTGCTTCGCTGTGGCCTCGACCCGTCTGCTCATTAGCCTTGTGACCGCCAACTGGTTTACCGCTAAACGCGGCCTTGCCATTTCCATCGCACTTTCGGGCTCGGGCTTTGGCGGAGCCATTCTCTCGCCGATCGTGAGCTCGCTTATCGTGAGTGTGGGCTGGCGCTCTGCGTTCCTGGTACTCGCTGCCGTCTGCATGGTGGCGGCACTGCCCATCACGGCTTACTCCTTCCGCACCAAGCCTTCCGAGATCGGCCTTAAGCCGCTCGGCGAGAACCCGGGCGATCCGTCCGTCTCGACGGCTGGCGATAAGGACGAGCACACGGCGCCCGAGGTTAGCGTCGGCTGGTCTCGTATCAAGAAGAGCCCGGCGTTTTGGCTGCTCGTCGTCGCCTTCCTCTTTATGGGTCTCGTTAACGGCGCCATCTTGCCCAACCAGGTCACCAACATGACGAGTGTTACCGTCAACGGCGCCAAGATCGTCACGGGCGGCCACGATCCCATGTGGGCAGGTACCGTGCTTTCGGCCTACATGGTCACCGTCGTTATCGCCAAGATTTCGCTCGGTGCGATCTATGACCGCTTTGGTCTGCGCTTTGGCAATATCCTTGGCTCCATTGCGTGTATTATCGCCTGCGTCGCCCTGTGCTTCCCCGCGACCGATCTTGGTCCCATCGTGGCTGCCGTGAGCTTTGGTATCGGAACGTGCATGGGCACCATCACGCCTACCATCGCCGCGTCCGAGCAGTTTGGCATGGCCGACCTCGGTAAGGTCACGGGCACCATTACCTCGCTCGAGATGGTCGGCGGCACCGTGGGCGCCATTGTCTCGGGCGTGCTGTTCGATGCCACGGGCTCCTTTGCGAGCACCTGGATCGTGTGCCTGGCGTGCTCCGTGGTCATGCTCGTGTTCCTGCTGGCATCCGAGCCCATCGCCGCCAAGCTGCGCGCGAGCGTGGCGGGGGAGTAGGTAGGCCAAAGCGCATCGCCGCTTGTCCGCTTCGTCCGCGGCGGCGCGTCTGGCCGAACGAGTCCCCATACCCTCGTTCGGTCAGGCGCGCCGCCGCGTTGCTGCTTTGTGCCGTATAATGTCCACTACCTATGACGCGATACAAAAGAAAGGTGTTTGCCCATGCAGGCACAGAAGGCGGAGGGAACCCGCGACCTTATCGGCGCCGAGATGCGCGCCTGGCAAAAGATGCAGCAGATTGCGGCCGGCGTGTTCGAGCCGTTTGGTTTTAAACCCATCGAGACGCCCGCGATCGAGCAGGTTGACGTGTTTGTCCACGGTATCGGCCAGTCGACCGACGTCGTGCGCAAGGAAATGTTCCGCGTGTTCAGCGGTGCCAACCTGGAGCGCGTCTTTACCGAGGGCACCGACACCAAACTCAAGCCCAAGCAGCGCCTGGCACTTCGCCCCGAGGGCACGGCCGGCGTGGTGCGCGCCGTCGTCGAGAACAATCTGGTGCCCCAGGGCTCCACGCCGTTTAAGGCTTACTACGCCGAGGCCATGTTCCGCGGCGAGCGTCCCCAGAAGGGCCGCCTGCGCCAGTTCCACCAGGTGGGCATCGAGTGGCTCGGCGCTCCCGATCCGGCGGCAGACGCCGAGTGCATCATCATGCTCATGGAGTTCTACAAGCGCCTGGGCTTCGATCTTTCCAAGCTTCGTCTGCTCATCAACTCGATGGGTGACGCCCAGTGCCGTCCGGCTTATCGCGAGCAGGTTAAGCAGTTCATCCTCGATCACGCCGACGAGATGTGCGATGAGTGCCGCGAGCGCGCCGAGCTCAACCCGCTGCGTGCCTTCGACTGCAAGAACGACCACTGCCGCGAGATCATGGCCGAGGCTCCGCTGATGGGTGACAACCTGTGCGATGAGTGCCGCGAGCACTACGAGCAGGTCAAGCGCTATCTGGATGCCGCCGGTATCGAGTATGTCGAGGATCCCACCTTGGTGCGCGGCCTGGACTACTACACCCGTACTGTCTTTGAGGTCGAGGCCCCTGGCGCCGGCGTCGGCTCCATCGGCGGCGGCGGCCGCTACGATGGCCTGGTCGAGCTCGAGGGTGGCAAGCCCACGGCGGGCGTCGGCTTTGCTGTCGGTTTTGAGCGCGCCCTGCTGGCCCTGCAGGCCTTTGGCAGCGATTTGGGTGCCGATGAGGCCCCGTGCGTCTATGTCGCCAACGCCGGCAAGGAGCTGCGCCAGAACGTTTTTGCCATTACGCAGGAGCTTCGCGCCGCAGGCATCGTGACCGAGGCCGACTATCAGGGCCGTTCGCTCAAAGCCCAGTTTAAGCAGGCCGACAAGGTGGGCGCTAAGCTCATCCTGGTCCTGGGCGGCGACGAGCTTGCCGCCGGCAAGGTCAAGGTGCGCGACATGGAGAGCCATGATGAGGTACTGGTCGATTTGGCCAACGTCGTCGAGGCGGTTCGCGAGCGCCTGTAGCGCATCATTTTGAACTGCGGGTCCGCCAACACGTCCCGTTCGCGGCGAACGATTGTTACGGGGGTGTTTCGCATTTATGCGGAATGCCCCCGTTTGTGTATGCCGTCCACCGAGAAATACGACCATTTAGAGCAAAAACCCTTGCAATGCAGAAAATACTTTTGTGTGGTAAAGCGCAATCAGTGTCGAAAGTATTTCTCAAGCGCCTATAATGAATACCGCATGTTACGTGCATAGAAGGAGGAATGGGAGGAAACGTGGCTGAGAACCTAAGCAACCAGTCTGTACCCGAAGCCGCGGCGCGCGTCGCTGCCGTGGTCAACCGCCTCGTTAACCGAATCGGCTCGAATGCCGAGTCCAGGGAGCGTCTCGCCGAGATCGAGATCCCCGAGGAGCTGCGCGACAATCTGGCGCTGTTCCTGCGCCTGGAGCGTCGTGTGCTTAGCGAGTATGATCCTGAGATCGCGGACCTGTTCGACAAGATCCTGTCGGCCGAGATTGTGGCCAATGCTGGCAACCCCGGTAGCCGTGCCGCTGACGAGGCCGTCGACGAGCAGGGCGTGCCTACCGCCGACGAGCCCACCGCCGTGGCATTTCGTGAAGTCGTCGATCTGATCGACAGCCTGCCGCTCGATAAGCAGCAGGTCATTGTCCGCGCCTTTACGAGTTTCTTCCATCTGGCAAACCTGTCGGAGGAGAACTACCGTGTGGCGCAGCTGCGCGAGCGCGAGGCCGGTGCGTCGACCGATACCGAGGTCGATCCCGCCAACGAGCTCACCGTCGCCTATCACCAGCTGGTGAATGAGCTGGGCGTCGAGGGCGCCAACGAGCTGCTCGGCAAGCTTGAGTTCCATCCCGTCTTTACCGCGCATCCCACCGAGGCCCGTCGTAAGGCCGTCGAGGGCAAGATTCGCCGTATCTCCAACCTGCTGGAGGAGCGTCCGCGTCTGGGCGGCTCCGACCTGGTGGAGAACGAGCGCCATATGCTGCAGGAGATCGACGCCCTGGTGCGTACGAGCCCCATCGCGCTCAAGAAGCCCACGCCGGTCGAGGAAGCCGATACCATCATCGACATCTTCGATAACACGCTGTTCGACGTCATCCCCGTCATCTATCGTCGCTTTGACGACTGGGTGCTGGGCGACAAGGCCGGTACCGTGCCGCCGCTGTGCCCGGCGTTCTTCCATCCCGGCAGCTGGATCGGTTCCGACCGCGACGGTAACCCCAACGTCACCGCCAAGGTCAGCCGTGAGGTCGCCGCCAAGTACTTCACCCACATGGTGCTCAAGCTCGAGGACAAGTGCCGCCGCATCGGCCGCAACCTCACGCTCGAGGCTACCTACAGCAAGCCGTCTGCCGAGCTCATCAACCTGTGGAACCATCAGGTCGAGATGAGCCCTCGGTACACGGCCCGCGCCGAGCTGATTTCCGAGCACGAGCCTCATCGCGCCGTCATGCTCGTCATGGCAGATCGACTCAACGCCACCGTGCGCCGCATCACCGACACCATGTACCACAGCGCCGACGAGTTCCTGGAGGACTTGCGCGTCGTCCAGCGCTCGCTGGCTGCCTGCGGTGCCGTCCGTGCTGCCTACGGCCCGGTCCAGACCATCATCTGGCAGGTCGAGTCCTTCGGCTTTCATATGGTCGAGATGGAGTTCCGTCAGCACTCCGTGGTGCACGCCCGCGCCCTCAAGGATATCCACGAGAACGGTATCCATGGCGACCTGCAGCCCATGACGCGTGAGGTCATCGATACCTTCCGCGCTATCGGCTCCATCCAAAAGCGCTACGGCAAGAAGATGGCGCACCGCTACATCATCTCGTTCACCAAGAGCGCTCAGCATGTGGCCGACGTCTTTGAGCTTGCCCACCTGTCCTTTGCACACGAGGAGGATGTCCCCGAGCTCGATGTGATCCCGCTGTTCGAGCAGCTCGAGGACCTCGAGGGCTGCGTCGACGTGCTCGATCAGATGCTCACGCTGCCCGTGGTGCAAAAGCGCCTTGCCCAGACCAACCGCCGCATGGAGGTTATGCTGGGCTATTCCGACTCCTCCAAGGATGCCGGTCCTACCACGGCCATGCTCGCGTTGCACTCCGCGCAGGAGCGCATCGCCAAGTGGGCCGAGAAGAACGATATCGACCTGGTGCTCATGCACGGTCGCGGCGGTGCCGTGGGCCGTGGCGGCGGCCCGGCCAACAAGGCCGTGCTGGCGCAGCCCAAGGGTTCGGTCAACTGCTTCTTTAAGCTCACCGAGCAGGGCGAGGTCATCTTTGCCCGTTACGGCAACCGCACGCTGGCTCAGCGTCATGTTGAGTCCGTTGCCGCCGCAACGCTTTTGCAGTCGGCCCCGAGTGTCGAGAAGACCAACACCGAGACCACTCAGAAGTTCTGGGATATGGCCGAGAAGCTCAACACCGCAAGCCACGAGCGTTATCTGGACCTGCTGAACACCGAGGACTTTACACCGTGGTTCTCGACCGTGACGCCGCTGACCGAGGTCGGTCTGCTGCCGATCGGCTCACGTCCCGCCAAGCGCGGCCTGGGCGCCAAGTCGCTCGACGACCTGCGTACTATTCCGTGGATCTTCAGCTGGAGCCAGGCGCGCATTAACCTGGCCGCTTGGTACGGCCTGGGTACCGCCTGCGAGCAGTTTGGCGATCTGGACCAGCTTAAGGCCGCCTACCAGGAGTGGCCGTTCTTCCGCACCTTTATCGACAACATCGAGATGTCGATCGCTAAGACCGATCAGCGCATCGCCAAGATGTATCTGCACCTGGGCGATCGCCAGGATCTGTCCGAGAAGGTCTTTACCGAGATGCAGCTCACCCGTAAGTGGGTCCTTGCCATCGTCGGTGATGAGTGGCCGCTGCAGCGCCGCCGCGTGCTCGGTTGCGCCGTCCGCGTGCGCAACCCCTACGTCGACGCCCTGTCCATCGCCCAGGTTCGCGCCCTTCGCGAGGTGCGTATGAACCAGGACGAGATGGCCGAGGAGAAGAAGGCCGAGTACATGAGCCTGATTCTTTCGACTGTGACCGGCGTCTCGGCAGGTTTGCAGAACACGGGGTAATCGATAGCCCTGTGGCTCTCACCGGGACCCGATAGGTTTCCCTCTGAATGCGTCCTCGCACTTGAAGCCCCCTTATCCTGCTCCTTCGGAGCTGCGGATAAGGGGGCTTCGTGCTGCGGAATGCATTCAGAGGGAAACCTATCGGGTCCCTTCGTCCTCGGTCTTCAGGGATTGGGGCTGATGAGAATAAAGTGCGCTTCGCGCGTTTGGAAAGGGCTTCGTGCTGCGGAGTGCATTCAGAGGGAAACCCGTCGGGTCCCTTCGTCCTCGGTCTTCAGGGATTGGGGCTGATGAGAATAAAGTGCGCTTCGCGCTTAGTGTGGAGCGCGGCGAGGGCTTCTTGCGTCCTGCGGAGTGTGCCTAAAAGTAAACTAATG
Organism: uncultured Collinsella sp.; assembly: GCA_902464965.1. Taxonomy (GTDB): domain Bacteria; phylum Actinomycetota; class Coriobacteriia; order Coriobacteriales; family Coriobacteriaceae; genus Collinsella. Next base: position 72,141 of record CABQLI010000001.1, on the reverse strand, counting down.
GCAGGCCCTGCGATGTCCGGTCTTCGGCGGATCAGCCGCTGGGTGAGGGTGGTGCTTGGGACGACGTGCAAAAAACGGAGTTTTCAGCAGCCAAAGATTGGTGCATAAGGCTATGGGTGACGTTCGCGGCCCCTGTTGATGTTTTTGCACGACGATTGGGCTTTGGCGACGATCATATATGGCTGGTTTCTCGCCGCATGCTATCCAGATGGGTCGAGTCATGAGGACTATCTACTTTTTGAAAGACTTTTGACACCAAAATCTTATCTCGCGATGCTGAATACTCGCAAAAATGCACGCTCCGGAGGGTACCACCCTGTTACGGCTAGAAATCCATGCGCCATTATATGCAATTAATTAACGCATTTATGCAAAATGGCTTACGTGCGTACGTCTCGGGCTAGATGTTTGCCTCGGCGCTGCGTAAATCATCCTGTCTATAGTGTCTTTGACAGGCGGCTGCGGTCCCGTTTGGGGTCGCGGCCGTTTTGTTGTGGGTCAAATATGAACGTTGTGTTAATGAGTCGGTGGACGGTGGTGTTTTTCGGTGAGCGGCGTATCCTTCCAACGGTTTATCTAGTGTGTCAGTTGAAAGGAAGAGGGCGCTCGTCATTGTTTGAATGTGAACTGCCGTTTGACCACAAGACGTTGCATCTGGAGCTCGAGGATAAGAACTTCGCGGGTGTGATGGAAGGTCATCAAAACGAGTTTAAGACTACAAAATCACAGGAAGAGCTGGTAGAGGAGTCACTTGCCAACCCTTATGGCTCGCCTTCGCTCGAGGAGCTTTGTGCTGGCAAGAAGGATATCGTCATCATTAGCTCCGATCATACGCGCCCCGTTCCCTCGCGTGTGACGATGCCTATTCTGCTGCATCACATCCATTCCGCTGCGCCCGAGGCGCGCGTTCGCATTCTGGTTGCTACGGGTATGCATCGTCCGTCGACGCATGAGGAGCTCGTCAACAAGTACGGCGAGGAGATCGTTGCTAACGAGGAAATCGTTATGCACGTCGCGACTGACGACAGCATGATGAAAAAGATCGGTACCCTGCCTTCTGGTGGCGAGTGCATCATCAACAAGATCGCTGCCGATTGTGACCTGCTGCTTGCAGAGGGCTTTATTGAGCCGCACTTCTTTGCCGGTTTCTCTGGTAGCCGCAAGTCCGTCCTGCCTGGCATCGCCAGCTACAAGACCATCATGTACAACCACAACGGTCAGTTTGTGAACGATTCCCACTCGCGTGCCGGCAACCTGTGCCACAACCACGTGAGCGAGGACATGTTTGCCGCTGCCGAGATGGCTCACCTTGCCTTTGTGCTTAACGTGGTGCTCAACGGCAAGCATGAGGTTATCGGCTCCTTTGCCGGCGACATTCACAAGGCACACGAGGCTGGCTGCGAGTTCGTGAAGAGCCTTGCCGGCGTTGAGCCCGTTGAGTGCGAGATTGCCATCACCACTAACGGCGGCTACCCGCTCGACCAGAACATCTATCAGGCCGTGAAGGGCATGTGCTCTGCCGAGGCTACGCTTCCCGAGGGCGGTGTGATCATCGACGTCGCCGGCTGTGCCGACGGTCACGGTGGCGAGGGCTTCTATCACAACATCGCCGACAACGATCCGGCGGAGTTTGAGCGTGCCTGCATCGACCGTCCTAAGGACGAGACCCTGCCCGACCAGTGGACGAGCCAGATCTTTGCCCGCATCCTGGCGCATCACCCTGTGATCATGGTCACCGACCTGTGCGATCACCAGATGATCAAGGATATGCACATGACGCCGGTCAACACCCTCGATGAGGCGCTCAAGCTCGCCTTTGAGATGAAGGGTGCCGATGCCAAGGTGGCCGTCATTCCCGATGGCCTGGGCGTTGTCGTCGCACAGCACTAGTACGCGGCCTAAACGAATCGTTTATAACCGACAAGAAAGATAAGGTTTTATGCTTACCAAACTCCTCTGCGAATTCGGCGCAACGGCCCTCATGATCATCTTTGGCGTGGGCGTGCACTGCGATACCGTGCTTAAGGGTACCAAGTATCAGGGCTCCGGCCATATGTTTGCCATCACCACTTGGTCTTTTGGCATCTCGGTCTGCCTGTTTGTCTTTGGTGGCGCCGTGTGCATGAACCCGGCTATGGTGCTTGCCCAGTGCATCGTCGGTCTGGTGCCGTGGAGCAGCTGCATCCCCTTCATGATTGCCGATATGCTCGGCGGCTTTGCGGGTGCCGTGATCGCATGGTTGATGTATGCCGATGAGTTCAAGGCTTCCGATGGTGTCATCGATCCCATTGCTCAGCGCAACATCTTCTCGACCAACCCCACCACCGAGGGTACGAACTATGCCCGTAATTTCTTCTGCGAGGCTATCTGCACCTTTGTGTTCATCAGCGCCATCCTTGCTGCTGCTAACCGTGCTGGCGAGAACGTCCTGATGCTCGCTATCTGCGTCGGTCTGATCGTTTGGGCTGTTGGCATGGGCATGGGCGGCATCACCGGCTTCGCCATGAACCAGGCTCGTGACCTTGGTCCTCGCATGGCCTATCAGGTGCTGCCGATCAAGAACAAGGCTGACAACAACTGGAAGTACGGCCTGCTCGTTCCTGGCATTGCTCCGTTTGTCGGTGCCGCTCTGGCCGCACTGTTTGTGCACGGTTTCTTGGGCATGTTCTAGTCCAAGGCTACATAGTTGTCCGCTGGCCGCATGGGTAACTTCCCAGCGCGTCCTCGGACATGAAAGAACCCCCGCTGCGCACTTCGTGCGGCGGGGGTTCTTTCGTCCTGCGGAATGCGCTGGGAAGTTACCCATGCGGCCAGCTGCGGGATCTTTGTTGCGTTCGTACAAGCAACCCAACATATATATCTGAATTTGGATGGGAGGGGCTTGTTGCTGGTAGGGGCGTTGGGCTGTTGTCGATACTTTGGGATGGATTGTGCTTTGGGTTGGGGCGGAACTTTGGGATGAGCTTCTTACTTAGTTGAAGAGGGGCTTTATGGCTGAGAGGTAGTCTTTTGCTACGTCGGTTTTGTCTGCTTGGAAGTTGTGCCAGGCCCACCATTGGACGGTGGCTACGAAGCTTGAGGCTATGTGGTGTAGTAAGAAGCTGCGGTCCATGGTGCCGGCGGGGCCTGCGGGGTCGACGGGGACGGTTTCGGCTGCGCGCGTCATGATGGTCTTGCGTAAGCAGTCGGCGAAGACGCGTGAGCCGGCGCCGGCTACGAGGGCTCGTACGCCTTGACGGCGTTCCCAGAGGTTGTTGAGGATATGCTCGACTTGTACGAGTGGGTCGTCGAGCGGCGTACCATCGTCGTCGAGGGCGTGGGTGCAGATGTCGTTCACGAGCTCGGACAGTAGGTCGTCTTTGCTCTTGAAGAGGCCGTAGAATGTCGCGCGGCCTACGTGAGCGCGCGCGATGATGTCGCCGACGGTAATCTTGCCGTAATCCTCTTCGCGTAGCAGCTCGGAGAACGCCGCAACGATGGCAGCGCGGCTTTTTTCTTTGCGGGCATCCATGGCTATGCATCCACGTGAACGAGCAGGCAACGGAGCGTGCCGGAGCAGCCCTCGTAGGGGCGCTTACCGGCGCCGTAGCCGACGGCTTCGATACGATAGCGTGAGGGCAGTTGGTCGGACGTGCGCAGCGCGGTGACGATGGCGGCACCCGTGGGCGTCACGAGCTCGCCGGCGACCGGTGCAGGCGTGAGGGCGATATTTCCCGCCTGGCACAGGTTGACGACGGCGGGGACGGGAATGGGCATAAGGCCGTGGGCACAGTGGATGGTGCCGTGGCCCTCGGAGAGCGACTCGACCACGATGTCCTCAATACCCAGGTCATCGAGGCAGATGGCGACAGAGCAGACGTCGACGATGGAATCGACGGCGCCTACCTCGTGGAACATGACGGTCTCGGGCGTTTTGCCGTGAGCTTTGGCCTCGGCGGCGGCGAGCGCGGTAAAGATGGCGAGCGCGCGACGCTTGGCGCCATCGCTTAGCTGCGAGCCGTCGATGATGGCGGTGACGTCCGCCAAAGAACGGTGGTGATGGTGGTGGGCGTGATGATGGTCCTCGTGGCCATGGTCGTGGGCCTCATGATCATGCTCGTGGCAGTGCATGTGTTCATGCTCGTGGCAGTGTTCGTGTTCGTGCTCGTCATGGTCATGATGGTGGTGCTCATGCTCATGCATATGCTCGACAGCTGCTTCGTTGCCGTAGAGCCAGGCTATATCGTGATCATGGTTCTCGAGGCCCTCTGCAAGCTGGACGTCGAAATCGCAGGCGTCGATGCCATGCTTGTTTACGCGCGTTACAGCGATCGAAAAGCCGTCGACCGGCAGCGTGGCGAGCTGTTCGCGCAGGTGCTCCTCGCTGGCGCCCAGGTCGAGCAGGGCCGCGACGGTCATATCGCCGCTGATGCCCGAAGTGCCGTCGATGATAAGCGTGTGCTGATGGTTGGACATGGAATGCTCCTTAACGGGCGCAGGATGTGCCGGCGCTCAGATGATTGATAAGACTTGCCTGGTAGGCGGCACCAAAGCCGTTATCGATATTGACGACCGATACGCCGCTGGCGCAGGAGTTGAGCATGGCGAGCAGCGCGGCTACGCCTCCAAAATTTGCGCCGTAGCCCACGCTGGTGGGAACGGCGATGACCGGACAGCTCACCAGACCGCCGATAACGCTCGCCAGGGCGCCCTCCATGCCGGCGATGGCGATGACCACCTGCGCCTGGGCAAGTTCCTCGGCATGCGCGAGCAGGCGGTGCAGGCCTGCGACACCTACGTCGTAGAGGCGGTCGACCTCGTTGCCATAGAATTCGGCCGTCAATGCGGCTTCCTCGGCGACGGGCAGGTCGCTCGTACCGGCGCAGGCGACAACGATGCGTCCGTTGCCGGTAGGGGAGGGCTTGCCGCCCACGAGGGCGAGCTGTGCGTCCGGGACATATCCCAGGTCGATGCCGTTGCCGAGGAGCTCCGAGGTGTGCGCCGCTTTTTCGGCATCCAAGCGCGTGACCAGGATGCGCTCCTGGCCGGCATCGAGTAATGCTTTGATAATGGCGGCAATCTGCTCGGCGGTTTTACCGGCGCCGTAGACAACCTCGCCGGCTCCCTGGCGCACCCCGCGCGAAAGATCGAGCTGCGCAAAACCCAGATCGGCGGTCGGCGCCGTCTGGACGCGCGTAAGGGCGACAGCCGGGGTGACTGCTCCGCCGGCAACATCGCTCAGCAACTGCTCAAGATCTCGCTTATCCATATATGTTCCCTTCGACGGCGCAAAGTCTAGCACTCAAAAGGTATTTTTCCGAACACTAAGACAAAATTGTTCGGAAACTATAGGACAGACTGATTTAATTGTTAGACAGATCGGCTAGTCGCGCAGGATGATGTCCATGGCGAGCATCAGGTTGCGCTCGTCGATGGCAAACGGGGCGGCTTCGCGCGTCTTGGGCTTGGCGCAAAACGCGATGCCCGTGCCCGCGGCCTGAATCATGGGGATGTCGTTGGCGCCGTCGCCGATCGCGACGGTGTGGGCCATATCGACGCCGCACTCAACTGCCCAATCCAGCATCTGGATAAGTTTGGACTCCTTGGTCACAATGTTTGCCGCCAACTTTCCCGTGAGCTTGCCGTCCACGACTTCCAGGCGGTTGGCCAGGCAAAAATCGATGCCCGCGGCGGCCACGATCTTATCGGCGACCTCGTGAAAGCCGCCGCTTACCACGCCGACCTTCCAGCCCTTGCTGTGCGCCGAGCGCACAAGCTCCAGCGCGCCAGGGGTAAACGTCACGCGCTCAAAGGTGCGCTCGAACACACTCTCGTCCAAGCCGGCAAGCAGCCCCACGCGTTCCTCGAGCGCCTGCTTAAAGTCGAGCTCGCCGCGCATGGCGCGCTCGGTGATCTGCGCTACCTGCTTGCCCACGCCGGCTTCCTCGCCCAACAGGTCGATGACCTCCTGGTTGATGAGCGTAGAGTCGATATCCATAACGATGAGGCGTGCAGTCATGGCGGGCCTTTCCTAGTGCAGTTGTATTGGGGCACATTGTCGCACGCGGCGCGCCTGGGCGACGGCCAGGCCGCGTCAATTGTTTCGTCTCCGTCAAGTCTTTGGGCAAGAGTTACTTTTTCGCGGTACATCGACGTGGGTGCGATAAGATAGAACGCCATGTCCGGCTGCGCGGTTTACGCAGGCTGGGCAAATCTGTACGACGCCGCCCGGAACGACACGGGGCGGCACAGATCCATAAAGGAGGATCACTGGTATGAGCCAGACCCGTCCCATCGATGAGCATTCCATGCACACCCGTACCTGCGGCGAGCTTCGCTTCGAGAACGTGGGCGAAGAGGTCACCCTCACCGGTTGGGTGAGCCGTCGCCGCGACCACGGCGGCCTTATCTTCTGCGACCTTCGCGACCGCGAGGGCATCACGCAGCTCACCTTCGACCCCGAGCACTCCGATGGCGATGCCTTTAAGATCGCCGAGACCATGCGTCCCGAGTGGCCCATCAAGATCCACGGCGTCGTGCGCGCCCGTGGCGAGGAGACCACCAACACCAAGCTCGCGACCGGCGAGATCGAGGTCCTGACCGACCACGCCGAGGTGCTCAACACGTCCGTCACCCCGCCGTTCCAGATCGAGGACGGCATCGAGACCAGCGAGGACACCCGCCTGCGCTACCGCTATCTGGACCTCCGCCGTCCCGAGATGATGGCCAACCTCAAGCTGCGCTCCGACTTCACCTTTGCCATTCGCGAGGCGCTGCACAACCGTGAGTTCATGGAGGTCGAGACGCCCTCCCTGTTTAAGTCCACGCCCGAGGGCGCCCGCGACTTCATCGTTCCCAGCCGCATCCAGCCGGGCAACTTCTACGCCCTGCCGCAGTCCCCGCAGCTCCTGAAGCAGCTGCTCATGGTCGGTGGCGTCGAGCGCTACTACCAGGTTGCCAAGTGCTTCCGCGACGAGGACCTGCGTGCCGACCGTCAGCCCGAGTTCACTCAGGTCGATATCGAGATGTCCTTCGTGGACCAGAACGATGTCATGAGCGCGCTCGAGGAGGTCCTGGCCGATGCCTTCGGCCGCATGGGTGTCGAGATGCCCACGCCGCTGCGTCGCATGGACTACTGGGAGGCCATGGACACCTATGGCTCCGACAAGCCCGATACCCGCTATGGCATGCACCTGGTCGACCTGACCGACATCTTCGCCAACTCCAAGTTCAAGGTCTTTGCGACTGCCGCAAACGAGGAGGGCTCTGTCGTCAAGGCCATCAACGCCAAGGGCGCCGGCGCCTGGGCACGTGCCAAGATCGATAAGCTTGCCGGCGTGGCCTCCACGTTTGGCGCCAAGGGCCTGGCCTGGATCGCATTCCGCGAGGACGGCTCCATCAACAGCCCCATCGTCAAGTTCTTCTCGGACGAGGAGATGGCGGCTCTGCGCGAGCGCATGGACGTCGAGCCCGGCGACCTTGTGATGTTCGCCGCCGGCCCGCGCCTGCTCTCCGACGAGATCCTGGGCGGCATGCGTTCTCACATGGCCAACGCACTCGAGATCAAGCGCGAGGGCCACGACTTCCTGTGGGTCGTCAACTTCCCGCTGTTCCACTGGGATGAGGACCGCAAGGCCTATGCCGCCGAGCACCAGCCCTTTACCCTGCCGACCGAGACCGACATCGCCAAGATCGAGGCCGACCCGTTGGCAGCCGGTTCTTGCACCTACGACTTTGTCATGGACGGCTTTGAGGCCGGCGGCGGCGGTATGCGTATCCACAACGCCGAGATGCAGATGTCCATGCTCAAACTCCTGGGCTTTACCGAGGAGCGTGCCGAGTCTCAGTTTGGCTTCCTCATGGAGGCCCTCAAGTTTGGTGCGCCCCCGATGGGCGGTTTCGCTTTGGGCCTGGACCGCGTGTGCATGCTGCTCACCGGTTCCGACTCCATCCGCGATGTCATGGCGTTCCCCAAGACGGCCAGCGGCTCCGACCTTATGTCGGGCGCCCCAAGTGCCGTTAGTGGCGCCCAGCTCAAGGACGTCAGCCTGCGCCTGATGTAAGCGAGCGGCTACATATTGCCCGTAACGAGGGAAGGACGCGTGCCTTCCCTCGTTTTTTATGGGACGGGGGTGCGCCGGTAACGTACAATAACTACCACGTGGCTGGGTTTGCCGGCCGAATGTGCGATGCCGCGGGAGGGGACATGGTCGAGTTTACAAAGACGATTAAAGATCCGTTGGGATTGCATGCCCGCCCGGTTGCGCTGCTCTATGACATCATTGCCAAGCATCGTAGCGACGTGTCAGTCAGTATCGGCGATCGCCACACGGATGGCCGCGACGTTATAGGGCTCATGGCACTCTGCGGCGAATGTGGCGAAGACGTCGTGTTCCGCGTTTCGGGTGTGGATGAGGCCTCCTGCGTCACGTCGATCAGAAACCTCTCGCTTTAACCTCAACAATGTGACAAAGGGGCAGTCCCCTCTGTTGCATAAATTGGTATCAATAGGCACCGCAAAGAGACGGTCTTTGCGGTGCCTTTGTTTCGTATAGGAAACTTTTTCGAAATCTGAATGGGGACCCTTTCCAAAAAGTTAACCACGTGTTAGTTTACTAAAGCGAACATAGGCGTGGTTAACTTTTACCGCGTCGATGTTGAGGACGAACTGACGTTAGGAGCCACTCATGTCTCGCGGACCGCAGATGCCGGCAATGCCGCTTTCGATGGTAAAAGCGGGCGAAACCGTGCGCGTGTCTCGTGTAAAGGGCAATGAGGATATGAAGCACCACCTCAAGGACCTCGGCTTTGTCGAGGGCAACGAAATCCACGTGGTGAGCTCGAGTGGCGCCAATATCATCGTCACTGTGCTGGGCGCACGCTTTGGTATCGATTCCAAGGTTGCCATGCACATCATGACCGTCGGTTAGTCGACGGTATTTCTGTACGCACTGAAAGGGGGACAAGTAAATGAAGACGTTGGGTGACGTTAAGGTGGGCGAGAGCTCCACCATCGTCAAGCTTCACGGTGAAGGTGCGCTTCGCCGCCACCTTATGGACCTGGGGCTCATCAAGGGCACTTTGTTCAAGGTCGTGAAGGTCGCACCGCTCGGTGATCCGGTCGAGATCAACGTGCGCGGCTACGAGCTTTCCATCCGCAAGGAGGAGGCCGCCGTCGTCGAGGTCCAGTAAGGACTCGCGGCGCATATTTCTGCAGATAAAGTTAGGTTTTTCTAACTTAATGCAGCATCTTTGAAGCACATTATCCAGCCTGCGCGGAGAAAGCAGCGCAGGCACACAAGGAAGAAGGATTGAATGGCGGATTCTCAGATCCATGTCGCGCTGGCGGGTAACCCCAACTGCGGCAAGACCACGCTTTTCAACCTGATCACCGGCGCCAACGGCTACGTTGGCAACTGGCCCGGCGTCACGGTTGAGAAAAAGGAAGCCAAGCTCCTAAGCGACAAGAACGTTACCATCACGGACCTCCCTGGCATCTACTCGCTTTCCCCCTACAGCCCCGAGGAGCAATGCTCGCGCGATTACCTCATGAGCGGCGAGCCCGATGTCGTCGTTCAGGTGGTCGATGCCACCAACCTCGAGCGCAACCTGTACCTGGCGCTTCAGGTTATCGAGACCGGCCTGCCCGTGGTCGTTGCCCTCAACATGGCCGACCTGGTCGAGAAGAACGGCGATAAGATCGACACGGACAAGCTCTCCAAGAAGCTCGGTTGTCCGGTCATGATGATCTCGGCTCTTAAGAACAAGGGCATCAAGGAGCTGTTCGAGCAGGTTAAGAAGTCCGCCGCTTCCAAGGGCCAGGTGCCGGAGCACAAGTTCGACTCCTCCATCGAGGACGTTCTGGACCACATCGAGAACAACCTTCCAGCGAGCGTTCCCGCCAACAAGCGCCGCTACTACGCTGTCAAGCTGTTTGAGCGCGACGCGGACGCCTGCAAGCTCATCAACCTCACTAAGGAGAAGGCTGCTCGCGTAGAGCAGCTGGTCGCCCAGTGCGAGCAGGATTGCGACGACGACGCCGAGTCCATCATCACCGGTGAGCGCTATGGCGTCATCGCGCACATCATTGACGAGTGCCTCACCAAGGCTCCGGCCAAGATGAGCACTTCCGAGAAGATCGACCGCGTGGTTACCAACCGTATCCTGGGCCTGCCGATCTTTGTGGTCATCATGTTCTGCGTGTACTACATTGCCGTTTCCACCCTGGGCGGCACGGTGACCGACTTCACCAACGACCAGCTCTTTGGTACCGACGGTTGGTATGTGCTCGGTCAGGGCCGCGACGCCTACGATGAGGCTGTCGAGGCCGCGGGTGACGACGCCGATTCGGTCGACCCGGCGCAGTATGGCCCGTATGTTCCGGGTATTACCACCATGGTCCACGACGCCCTTGTGGCGGGTGGCACCGAGGACGGTGGCCTGGTCGATTCGCTGGTCTGCGACGGTATCGTCGGCGGCCTGGGCGCCATCTTCGGCTTTGTGCCGCAGATGTTCCTGCTGTTCGTCATGCTGTCCTTCCTGGAGGACTGCGGCTACATGGCTCGCGTCGCCTTCATCATGGACCGCGTGTTCCGCCGCTTTGGCCTGTCCGGTAAGTCCTTCATCCCCATGCTCGTGTCCTCGGGCTGCGGCGTCCCCGGCGTCATGGCTACTAAGACCATCGAGAACGAGAAGGACCGCCGCATGACGGTCATGACTACCACGTTCATCCCCTGCGGCGCTAAGCTGCCGATCATCGCCCTGCTCATGGGTTCCATCATCGGCGACTCTTCCACCACCGCGGCGTGGATCAGCCCGCTCTTCTACTTCCTGGGCGTCTTTGCCGTCATCGCCTCGGGCCTTATGCTCAAGAAGACCAAGCTCTTCGCCGGCCGCCCGACGCCGTTCGTTATGGAGCTTCCTGCCTACCACTTCCCGGCGATCCGCTCTTGGGCGCTGCACGTGTGGGAGCGCTGCTGGGCCTTTATCAAGAAGGCCGGCACGGTCATCTTCGCGTCCACTGTCGTGGTTTGGTTCCTGTCCAACTTTGGTAGCTACAACGGTTCCTTTGGCTTCCTGCCTGCGATGGACGGCATCCCCGAGGAGTTCATGGACTACTCCGTGCTTGCCATGCTGGGCAACCTGGTCGCTTGGATCTTCGCCCCGCTCGGTTTTAGCACCTGGCAGGCAACCGCACTGACCGTCTCGGGCCTTGTCGCTAAGGAGAACGTCGTCGCCACCGCCGGCTCGCTGCTGTCCGTCGCCGACGCGGGCGAGACCGACCCGAGCCTGTGGACCGCGTTTGCCGGCATGTTCCCGACTATGGGCGCTTGCGTTGCCTTCGGCGCCTTCAACCTGCTGTGCGCTCCGTGCTTTGCCGCCATTGGCACCATCCGCAACCAGATGGACTCTGGCAAGTGGACCGCGATTGCCATCGGCTACGAGTGCGCCTTCGCTTGGGTGATCGGCCTGTTCATCAACCAGTTCTACAACCTGCTTGTCCTTGGGCAGTTTGGTATCTGGACGGTTGTGGCTATCGTGCTGCTGGTCGCGATGCTCTTCCAGATCTTCCGTCCCATGCCCAAGCATGCATGGACCGACGAGGATGAGACCAACACTGCTTCCGCCGCAGTTTCCGCTTAAGTTCGAATAAGGATTAGCCCCTTTCCACGAGCCCGGGTGTCCCAGCGACACTCGGGCTTTTGCTGCATGGGGGCAGGTTACTTTGCGCCAATTAGTTGTGGTGGAATAGTTCCTGCTCGATGGCGTCGGCGGCATGTTTAGGGATTATTTCACCGCAACTTCTTTGGTGAGGGAGATGTGGCGTTTCCGCAGATAAAACTGACCAAAATAAACCTGTCCCGTTTTGGTAGGTGGAGGATGGGGTAGAGTAAGTGGTGGTTAACTAGAGGAGGCTTGCTATGGCACCTATCGATATTGTTGTACTGGCTGTTATCGGTATTGCGTTTGCCGCCGTGTGCGTGCGCATCTACCGCAAGGGCACCTGCGCCGACTGCGCTCAGGGTGGCGTTTGCACGGGGCATTGCTCCAACAAAAAGACGTGCGCCGCACTTAAGGGCGTGGACAAAATCGCCGAAGACTTGGGCCGCGGTATCAAATAAAGTCCAGGCACCCAGGCGCCTCGCGAGCATCCGTTCGCGGGGCGCTTTGCACATTTGGGGGCGAGCGCGGCGAGTTGAAGAGCGATTTTGGGGTATCGTTACCTGTACTGGTAATTGGCAACTTATCTATAACGGAGTAATCCCATGAGCGCTCGCGTAACCATGAAGGACATAGCCGCCGAGCTTGGCGTCTCCATCAATACCGTGCACAAGGCCCTGACGGGTAAGGCCGGCGTGAGCGAATCCGTGCGCTCTAAGGTGAATGCTAAGGCCGAGGCCATGGGTTACCATCGCAATACGAGCGCCTCGAGCTTGCGCCGCAAGGATATCAACCTGGTGTTTTGCCTGCCCCGCGCATCACGCGAGGGAGCGTACTTTTTCCGTTACCTTTGGGAAGGTTGCAACCGCTTTGAGCAGGAGGTGGTCGACCAGGGCATTACGGTTGAACGTGTTGAATTTGGCGTGGGCGGCTACGCCGATGCGCTTGAGCAGATTGATGAGCGCCTGCAGGTAGGCGAGAAGATTGATGGCCTGCTTGCCTATGTTCCGGGCGATGACCGCGCGACCGAGCTCTTGAGACAGATTGCCGAGGCAGGCGTGACAATCGAGCTCGTCGACGGCGACCGCCCGCACCTCGATCGCTTGGGTGCGAGCTTGGCCGACTATTCGACGGCAGGCGGCCTTATGGCTGAGCAGGCGGCAAATCTGGTCCACGCTTCTGGGGCTGACGCCCGCGTGCTCCTGTTGGCGGGCGACCCCTATACCGATTCACACTATCTGACCGCCCGCGCCTTTCATAATTACCTGCGCGAACACGATATTCCATGGCAAGTTGAGGACCTTGCCGGCGCCCATGCGCAAGTCAAACAGCTCGAGCGCGAGCTTGAACAGCGCTTGAGTGCGCCGGATGCTCCCGAGCTCATCTGTAGCGTTTTTGCCGTTGGCTCCGAGGTGGTCGCCGACGCGCTTGTTTCAAGCGGCAAGGCCGGCGAGGTCATGGTAATCGGCAACGACCTGTTCCCCGAGAGTGCCTTGGCCTTGCGCCGTGGCATCTTTACCAATATTGTCTATAAGGACCCGGTAAGCTTGGCCTACCGTGGCGCTAAGACTTTGGGCGAGTATTTGCTGTGGGGTAAAACTCCGGCGGAGCCCGTGCAGAAGGGTGCTGTGGAGATGGTGTTTGCCAGCAACGTCGACCACTACTGCGAGCTTGCGGGAATTTAGCCGTTTGGTCAGGTACCCCCTCTTGCGGCGTACATTTTCGGGAATATTCAGCATCTGTATGCTCCGAAAGAGGGGTAGAACGACTGTTTTCAGTGTCGCCGATGGCGTAAATCGCCATCGGCGACACTTATTTATACCGACCGGGCGCAATATGCGCATCAAATAGGGGATCGAGGACGGTGTGCGGCGCGCCCCCGATGCTGAATATTCCTAAAAATGCACGCCGGAACATGACCCACCTGAGCAAAAGCACTCAAAACCGGTGCTTGGAGACGTCAACCGATCCGTAAAACATGTAAGCCATGGCTCCAACAACCGTTGAGCGGGCAAAACCGACCGTTCATCCCATGGTAGTTAGGTGAACGTTCACCTTTTAAGTCGCAATGAATTAGTATAGTGAACGTTCACCTAGAGGATAACGAGCGCACCGTGCGCCCGCTCCGCCAACAAAGGGGTTGTTTGATGAAAAACTTCATGGACGATCAGGATTTCCTGCTGAGCACCAAGACCGGCGAGGAACTGTTCCACAACTTTGCCGAGGGTATGCCCATCGTTGACTACCACTGCCACATTTCTCCCAAGGAGATCTGGGACGACAAGCGTTTTGAGAACATCACCGAGGTTTGGCTGGGCGGTGACCACTACAAGTGGCGCTTGATGCGTGCCAACGGCGTTGACGAGCGCTTCATTACCGGCGATGCCCCTGCTCGTGAGAAGTTCCAGAAGTGGGCCGAGACCCTGGGCCGCTGCGTGGGCAACCCCGTCTTTGAGTGGAGCCACCTGGAGCTTAAGCGTTACTTTGGCTACGAGGGCGTCCTGAACGGCAAAACCGCTCAGGAGGTCTGGGACCTTGCCAACGCCAAGCTCGCCGAGGCCAGCTTTACCTGCCGCAACCTGATCAAGCAGTCCAACGTCCGCATGATCTGCACTACCGACGACCCCGCCGACAGCTTTGAGTGGCACAAGAAGATTGCCGCCGACGATAGCTTTGACGTTCAGGTCGTTCCCGCCATGCGCCCCGATGCCGCCCTGCGCATCGAGCGTGGCCAGGAGTTCGCCGACTACTGCAAGCACCTCTCCGAGGCTGCTGGCGTTGAGGTCAGCGACTTCGAGGGCATGAAGTCCGCCATCTCCAAGCGCTACGACGTTGCTCACGAGCTGGGCTGCCGCGCCTCCGACCACGCACTCGACTACGTTATGTATGTCCCGGCTACCGCCGATGAGATCGAGGCCATCTTTGCCAAGGGCCTGGCTGCCGAGCCGCTTACCGAGGAAGAAGTCCTCAAGTACAAGACTGCCTTTATGCAGTTTGTCGCCGGCGAGTATGTCCGCCTGGGCTGGGCCATGCAGCTGCACTTTGGCTGCAAGCGCGACAACAACCGTGCCATGTTTGCCAAGCTCGGTCCCGACACCGGTTACGACTGCATCTCCAACTACACGCCGTCCGACCAGCTCGCCGATTTCCTCAACTCCATCCAGGAGACCTGCGGTCTGCCCAAGACCATCCTGTACAGCCTGAATCCCATCGACAACACCATGATCGATACCGTGATGGGCTGCTTCCAGGAGGCTCCGACCGCCGGCAAGATCCAGAACGGTTCTGCCTGGTGGTTCAACGACAACGAGGTCGGTATGCGCGAGCAGCTCACGGCTCTGGCTAACGAGGGCGTGCTGGGCAACTTTGTGGGCATGCTTACCGACTCCCGCTCCTTCCTGTCCTACCCGCGTCACGAGTACTTCCGTCGCGTGCTGTGCAGCGTGATCGGCGAGTGGGTCGAGCAGGGCAAGTATCCGGCCGACATGGAGCTGCTGGGCGATATCGTGCGCGACATCAGCTACAACAACGCGGTCCGCTACTTTGGCTTTGATCTGGATACCGTCGAGGCATAAGCCTGCATCGAATCACATCGAACACGGGAGCGCCGTTGCCACACGCGGCGCCCCCGTTTTGCCTGCACGCTAACAGCAATCTAAGGAGAGACATCGATGGAGAACATCAGCTACGAGACGCTCGAGAAGATCGGCTACAAGGGCTACCTGCTGCCCAAGGATGCGCCCGAGAAGGTTCTGCAATTTGGCGAGGGCAATTTCCTGCGCGCCTTCGTCGACCGCTTCTTTGACATGGGCAACGAGGCAACCGGCTGGAACGGCAAGGTTGTCATGGTGCAGCCCATCAGCGGCGCCTTTGGCTTTGCCGACGGCATCAATGCCCAGGACGACCTGTACACCGTGCTGGTGCGCGGCAAGGAGAACGGCAACACGGTTGACGAGTCCCGCGTGATCAGCGCCTGCAGCCGCTGCCTCAATCCGTATCGCGAGGACGACTACCGCGCTATGATGGAGGTTGCCGTCTCCGACGACCTGGAGATCATCGTCTCCAACACCACCGAGGCCGGTATCGCCTACGACCCGTCCTGCAAGGCCGACGACATGCCGCCCGCGAGCTTCCCCGCCAAGCTTGCCCAGGTGCTCCACACCCGCTGGGCTGCCGGCAAGCCGGGTGTCATCGTGCTCGCCTGCGAGCTCATCGATCACAACGGTGAGGAGCTGCTGCGCATCATGAACCAGTACGTGAGCGACTGGGACTGGGAGGACGAGTTTGCGCAGTGGATGGCCAACGACTGCACCGTCTGCACCACGCTCGTCGACACTATCGTCCCCGGCCGCATCCGCGACGCATCCGAGGCCGCGGCGGTTGCCGAGCGCCTGGGCTACGAGGATCCCTTCCTGGCCGTGCGCGAGCCCTTCCAGATGTGGGGCATCCAGGGCGACGAGTCGCTTGTCGAGAAGCTTCCCTTCGTAAAGGCCGGCCTGCCGGGTGTCTTTGTTACCCCCGATGTCACCCCGTACAAGAAGCGCAAGGTCCGCATCCTCAACGGTGCCCATACCGCCTTTGTCCCGGGTTCCTGGGTTGCCGGCTTTGACATCGTGCGCGATTGCATGCACGACGAGACCATTCGCGGCTTCATGAACACCATGCTCTACGACGAGGTTATCCCGACGCTTGCCGCCGACCTGGACGTCGAGGACTGCAAGGCCTTTGCCGCCGCCGTCGAGAACCGCTTCGACAACCCGTTTATCGACCACGCGCTGCTCTCCATTTGCCTCAACTCCACCGCCAAGTGGCGTGCCCGCGACCTGCCTACGCTCAAGGACTATGTTGCCGAGACCGGTAACCTGCCCAAGTGCCTGGCGACGAGCCTCGCTACGCTCATTGCCTTCTATACTCAAGAGCTCGTTGCTCGCGAGGGCGATGGCCTGCACCTGCGCCGCGCCGACGGCACCGAGTACACCGCTCAGGACGATGCCTTCGTGCTCGATTTCTACGCCGCCCACGCCGGTGCAGACGATGCCGAGCTGGTGCACGACGTGCTCACCAATGAGCAAATGTGGGGCGAGGACCTTACGCAGATCGCCGGTCTCGAGGAGTTTGTCGTCAACGCGCTCGCCGTCGTGCGCGTCGAGGGCGCCAAGCAGGCCTTCGCCAACGCTCAGGCGTAAATTCCCGGTGCGGGCGCCAGACGGCTTGTCCGCGCCTCGACTTCTGCTCAACCTGTAGGGTTAGGACCATTTGTAATGAACACTATCCAGATCAATCCGGCCGATAACGTGATCGTCGCGCTGTCGCCGCTTGCCAAGGGCGCCGCCGTTGCGGTTCCCGGGGTGGGCGAGGTCGTTGCCGCGGAGGATATTCCGCAGGGCCACAAGATGGCCGTGCGTGCCATTGCGGCGGGGGAGGACGTCGTCAAGTACGGTCTTCCTATCGGCCACGTGACGGGCGACATCCAGCCCGGTCAGTGGCTTCATACGCATAACGTCAAGACCAACCTTTCGGGCGAGGTCGAGTATGCTTACAACCCGACGCATCCGGTTGTTGAGCCGGTTGAGCCCGAGACCTTTATGGGCTTCCGTCGCGCCGACGGCCGCGCTGCCACACGCAACGAGCTGTGGATCATCCCCACGGTCGGCTGCGTCAACGAGGTCGCACGTGCCATGTGCGAGCAGGCTCAGGATCTGGTCGAGGGCTCGCTGGAGGGCGTTTACTACTTCCCGCATCCCTTTGGCTGCTCGCAGACCGGCGCCGATCATGCCCAGACGCGTCGTCTGCTGGTGGCGCTCTCGCGTCACGCAAACGCTGCGGGTGTGCTGTTCCTGTCCCTCGGTTGCGAAAACTGCACGCACCAGCAGGTACTCGACGAGCTCGGTGACTTCGATCACGAGCGCGTTCGCTTCCTTACCTGCCAGGATGTAGCCGACGAGCAGGTCGAGGGCCACAAGATTCTGTCTGAGCTGGCCGACCTGGCCAAGCAGGCCAAGCGTGAGCCCATTCCGGCCTCCGAGCTGGTCATTGGCCTTAAGTGCGGTGGCTCTGACGGTCTTTCGGGCATTACCGCCAACCCCACGATCGGTCGCGTGAGCGATATGGTCGTCGCCCGCGGTGGCACATCGGTGCTCACCGAGGTGCCCGAGATGTTTGGCGCGGAGAGCATTCTGCTCGATCGTTGCGAGAGCCAGGACGTCTTTAACGCGGCGGCCGACATGCTCAACGGCTTTAAAGACTACTTTATCAGCCACGGCGAGGTCGTCTATGAGAACCCGAGCCCCGGCAACAAGGATGGCGGCATCACCACGCTCGAGGACAAGAGCTGCGGCTGCGTGCAAAAGGGCGGATCTGCCCCCATCGTCGACGTGCTGCCGTATGCCGGCCAGGCTACCAAGCATGGCCTGAACATGCTGTGCGGTCCGGGCAACGATATGGTATCCACCACGGCCCTGACGGCTGCCGGCTGTCATGTGATCCTGTTCTCGACCGGCCGCGGCACGCCGTTTGGTGCACCGGCGCCCACGCTCAAGGTGTTCACCAACCAGCGTCTGTGCGACCACAAGGCCAACTGGATGGACTTTAACGCCGGCGTGGTGGCTACGGGCGAGCGCACGCTCGATGAGGCTGCCGGCGACCTGTATCAGATGGTGCTGGACACGGCGAGCGGCAAGCTTACGAGTGCCGAGCGTCGCGGTTGCCACGAGATCAGCATTTGGAAGGATGGCGTCTGCTTGTAGCGGTAAATGGGTTCGCATAGGGCGCTATTGACCATGGTCCCGTCGGGAGTGTTCCCGACGGGACCATGTTTGTTCTGTCTGTTCGGGCGTGTCTTCCTGAAGGAACGGAAGCGGCGAAAACAATAAACGTTCACCTAATCGACCTCAAATTTAAACCCACTCAATACCCATGTAATCGGGATTTTTTTCAAGTCAGATGTCCGTTTAACGGCAAAAAACGACCGTTCAAGGATAATATACAAGTGAACGTTCACCTATCATAAGCAATCGCGCATAATCTAGCTAAACGTTCACCCTACGAGTGGACGACATGCAGACAGACGTCGGTATGGACTCCAATGTCTTGTTCCAAGACAATCGAGAAAAGAGAGGGAGCTCGATGACTAACAAGATCGGTAAAAAGCGCAAGATCACATTCTGGACGCGCTTGGGCTTTGGTATGGGCGGCATGCTCAACTCCGGTGCCCTGAGCTTTACGCACAGCTACATGGTGCTGTTCCTGTCCACGGAGTGCGGTCTGTCCGCAGGCGAGGCTGCGCTGATCAGCTCATTCGCCATCTACCTCAACGCCATTCTGTGCCCGCTGATGGGTTTTGTGGCCGATAACTTCTATGCCACCAAGATTGGCCGCATCTTTGGTCGTCGCCGTTTCTGGATCTTGCTGGCTATCCCGATGATGGTCGCCGAGCCGCTCATCTTTGTGGCTACGCCGTTTGGTTTCCCGTACTACTTTGTGCTGTACCTGATCTACAACGTCGCGTATACGTTCTGCACCGCCAACCTGTCGCCGCTTACCATCGAGATGACCGACGACTTCAAGGAGCGTACGTACCTCACCGGCTACAAGCACCTCTTTGGTAACGCCGCCGGCTTCCTGATGGCAGCACTCGTCGGCTTTGGCTTTGGCACCTTCGGCGAGACCAACCCGTTCAGCTACTTCATCATCGCTACGGTCAACGCTTCGGTCATGGCAATCTCGCTGCTTTGTGTGTACCTGTCCACGTGGGAGCACACCCCCGAGGAGGTCGCTCAGGAGAAGATCGAGAGCGTCGGCGAGGGTATCAAGAAGTTCTTCATCGACGTTATCTCCACCTTCCGCAACAAGTCCTTCCGCAAGGTCCTGTACGCACAGGTCTCCACGAAGCTCGCTGCTGCCTGCTGGTCTGCCTGCCTGTCCTTCTTCATCGTCTACTGCCTGCAGATTCCTAAGTCCTACGAGTCCGTGATGGAGATGCCTGGCAAGGTCGTCGCTATCGTCTGCACCGCCATCTGGGTCGCCCTCATGGCCAAGAAGGGCTTCCACAAGTCTTGGTACCTCGCAAATGTCGGTTGCGCTGCGTGCATCATTGCCTACAACTACTTCGCCTTTGGTCAGATCAACGGCACCTCCACGGTCGCCATCGCCATGATCGCCTACCCCATCATCTTCGCCATCTGGAAGTTCTTCTACGTCGGCTTCCAGTACCTGCCCGATGTTCTGCTCAACTACATCCCCGATGTCGATGAGCTCATCACCCTGCGTCGTCGCGAGGGCATCTACAGCTCCGCGCAGCAGCTCTGCCAGCAGATTGCCCAGGCTATCGCCGTCAACGTGTGGGCTATCGTCCTTGCTGCCTCCGGCTTCATTCAGACCGCCGGCAATAGCGACGCCGTGACCCAGCCCGCTACCGTGCCTCTGTATATCTGCGGCTACATGATCATCGGCTGCGCCGGCTTCTTCCTGCTTGCGGCCGTCCTTGCCCGCGGCATCAAGATCGACAAGGAGCAGTGCGACGTCCTTTGCGACGAGATTCACCGAGTCAAGGAGGGTGGCAAGATGGCCGACGTCAAGCCCGAGGTCAAGGCGCTTTGCGAGGAGCTCTCCGGCTTTAAGTACGAGGACTGCTTTGCCCACAACAACGTTGGCTTCCAGGACGGTAGCGTAACTCCCGCCGAGTAAGGCCGACATATCGTCCAAATCACAGGGCCGTGCCACCGGAATTCCGCCGGCAGGCACGGCCCTTTTTTAACAGCGTACAATTTGCCTTTAGAGCATCTTTTTGAGGGAGAAACCCATGGAGACGAACGTTATCTGGCGCAACGCGCGCGCGGCGGTTATCGAGCTTGACGACGGCGGTTACTTTACCTGCGCCGATACGTGGGAGATCTTTGTCAACGACGAGCCCGCCGGTACCACGAATACGGTCGAGACCTATGTCGACGGCCTGACCCCCGGCAAGCGCAACCTGGTCCGTTTTGTCTGTGGCGAGCGTGAGCTGAGCGTAGGTGTCACCACGCCGGCTGAGCCCTTTACCATCAACGTTCGCGACTGTGGCGCCAAGGGCGATGCCGAGCATGATGACACCACCAACATCCAGGCTGCCATCATGGCCTGCCCCAAGGGTGGCCGCGTGCTGATCCCCGCCGGTAGTTATCGCATCAAGTCTCTCTTCCTTAAGAGCAATATCAACATCGAGCTCGCCGAGGGAGCGGTGCTGCTGGCCCGCCACGATCGTGCCGCGCTTGCCTACATTCCGGGAACGGTCACGGGCAACGAGGGCGCCGGTTATGCCGGTACCGATATGCTGCCCCTGGGCCGCTGGGAGGGGGAGAGCTTCTCGACCTACTGTTCTACCTTTACGGGTCTGGGCGTGCACGACGTGTGCATCTATGGTCGCGGCGCGATCGACGGTCAGACTGATTTTGCCGAGGACAACTGGTGGAACAAGGACTTTAAGAACATCTTCCGCCCTGAGGAGGGCCGCGAGGTCGCCCGCCCGCGCATGATCTTCCTATCCGAGTGTGAGAAC
This sequence comes from uncultured Collinsella sp., assembly GCA_902464965.1. Classification (GTDB taxonomy): domain Bacteria; phylum Actinomycetota; class Coriobacteriia; order Coriobacteriales; family Coriobacteriaceae; genus Collinsella. The sequence continues at coordinate 50,966 of CABQLI010000001.1, read as the reverse complement.
GTGAGCTTGGCCGGCTTCACCGTCCGCAACAGCCCGGCGTGGAACATCCACCCCATCCTGTGCGAGCACGTCGATGCGCTCTGCCTGTCCATCGAGGGTCCCAAGAACTCCCACAACACCGACGGCTTCGATCCTGAGAGCTGCGGCTTTGTCCGCATCTTGGGCTGCCAGTTCTCGGTGGGCGACGACTGCATCGCCATCAAGAGCGGCAAGCTGGGTATTGAGCCCGAGCTTCGTCCCGCCACGCACGACGTGCTGATCTCTCACTGCTACATGCACGATGGTCACGGCGCCGTGGTCCTGGGTTCAGAGGCTGCCGGCGGCATCAAGGACCTTACCGTGAGCAAGTGCCTCTTTGAGCGCACCGACCGCGGCCTGCGCGTCAAGACCCGCCGCGGTCGCGGCAAGGACGCCGTTAACGAGGGCATCACCTTCGAGCACATTCGTATGGACGAGGTGCTTACGCCCTTCGTGGTCAACTCGTTCTACTTCTGCGACAAGGACGGCAAGACCGACTACGTGCAGTCTCGCGAGGCACTGCCCGTCGACGACCGCACACCTGGCTTTGGTGCCACGACGTTTTGTGATATCGAGGCTACTAACTGCCACGCGGCTGCTGCTTACATCACGGGCCTGCCCGAGAGCAAAGTGACGCGCCTGACGTTCCAGGATGTCCACGTGACCTTCGCGCCGGATGCCGAGCCCTTTGTCCCGGCCATGGCCTGCGGCGTTGAGCCCATGGTGCGCCAGGGCATCATCGCGCAAAACGTCAAGGTACTCGACCTGCAAAATGTGGTGATCGAGGGCCAGGACGGCGAGGAACTGCAGCTCCAGAACGTCGACAAGGTTGTCCGTTCCTAACTCGGGTTGATGACCAGGGCTGCATTGTCGGATAAATCGGCAATGCAGCCCTTGTGCGATACGGCCGTGTGCGCTGCGCTACGCATCATGGTGAAAGGGAATACATGCTCAATAAAACGATTCCTGTCGGGGTCGATGGCTCGTCTGCCACGATTACGTCTTATGTTTTTGCCCCGACCGAAGATGCTTATGCTTTAAAACCGCTGCCTGCAGTTGTGGTCGTGCCAGGAGGCGGCTACGATCACGTTTCGCCGCGCGAAGGCGAGCCGGTAGCGCTCCGTTTGTTGGCGATGGGCTACCAAGCGTTTGTACTGAACTATTCGGTTGCTCCGGCTGTCTATCCGCTGGCATTGCAAGAACTCGCGCGGGCGGTCGATACCGTCCGAAGCCATGCGGCAGAGTACTGTGTCGATCCTGATCGGATTACGGTCATGGGTTTTTCGGCCGGTGGGCATCTAGTTGGCTTGCTCGGGGCGCTTTGGGACCAACCCTGGCTTGCAGAGTCGATTTCGGCATCGCCTGAGTCGATTCGGCCTGACACACTTTGCTTGGGCTATCCGGTCGTAAGCTCGGGGGCCTATGCTCATCGTGGTTCGTTTGAACACCTAACGGGTGCCGATGGCGCTTTGGCTCAAAAGTTGTCGATCGAGAATATGGTGGGCGATGGCTTCCCCCGTACGTTCTTGTGGCATACCGCCGAGGATGCATCGGTACCAGTTCAAAATAGCCTCCTTCTTGCGCAGGCTCTTGCCGACCACGGGATTGGCTTTAGCCTACATGTCTTTCCGCATGGAAAGCATGGGGCATCGCTCGCCACGGCCCAAACGGCATTTAAGGGCTGCGCCGAGCATATTCAGCCACAGGTTCAGGGCTGGCCTGAGCAGTTCGCTTCCTGGGAGCGTGATGGACGATGAGCGAAAGTATCTATACGCTGCGCGTTTCGAGGGCTGCGGCAGGAGCGTATCCAACGATTTCCGATGCCTTGGCGGCAGCCGATCAGCTCTATCCGGATGCCGAGCAACCGGTGATGATTCGCGTCGATCCGGGCGAGTATTGCGAGCGGGTCGAGATTCATCGCTCGCATGTGACGATTGAGGGAGAGACGGCCGACAGCGTGCGTATCGTGGGTAGCCTGGGTGCCAAGATGCCTTCGGAGGACGGCTCGGGCGTCGACGGCACGCTCGGCACCTTCCGTACGTATACGGTGCTGGTCGATGCCGATGACGTGACGCTTGCAAACCTCACGATCGAAAACGATGCGGGCGATGGGCGCGAGGTCGGTCAAGCGATTGCCCTGTATGCTGATGGCGACCGTCTGGTTGTCGATGCCTGCTGCATTAAGGGACACCAAGACACGCTGTTTTTGGGTCCGCTGCCGCCGCATGAGGCCAAACCGGGCGGGTTTATAGGACCCCAACAGTATGCGCCGCGCCGGGTGGGGCGCCAGTATTTTCGACGTTGCCGGATCGAGGGCGATGTCGACTTTATCTTTGGCGGCGCGCGTGCCTACTTTGAGGGGTGCGAGATTCGCTCGCTCAACCGCGATATGGACGTGAACGGCTACGTGACGGCGGCGTCGACGCCCGAAGGCGAGCCGCACGGCTTTGTGTTCCACGGCTGTTCGTTTACAGCTCCGGATGGCGTGGCGCCGGATTCGGTCTACCTGGGTCGTCCTTGGCGCGAATGGGCGCAAACTGTGCTGATCGATTGCTGGCTGGGGCGACATATCAAGCGCGAAGGCTGGTGGGATTGGAATAAGCCGGCGGCACACAACTGCGTGCAGTATGCTGGCGCGATTCTGCATGGGCCGGCGGGTGATACTACCGGCTGGGTGCCGTGGGCGAATGAACTCGATGTGATGGCTGCCGCCGGGTACGCTCGCGAGCAGGTGCTTGCCGGTGGGGATGGCTGGGATCCCGAGGGCGGCGACGGTGATGCGGTTGAGACGGCTTAACTGTCTGCCAACGGCCGCACCGTGCACATCGAGACGTACTGCGAAGACGAACCTGCGCTGCGTGCCCGGCTGAAGCGCGAGGGGCGTTCGGCTGCTTTTACGGGCAAGACTCCTGCAGATTTTGAGGCATGGAAGATTGCGACCAGGACTCGCCTGTTCGATGTTTTGGGCCTTTCGCTTATGGACCGCGTCCCGACTGAGATTCGTGAGTTCAGCCGCGTGCGGGTTGCCGGCGGCATTGTGCGTACTCATGCGATGCTGCAGGTTGAGCACGATGTGTGGATGCCGTTTTACCTGTTGGAGCCGTCTCATCCTAAGCTTGATGAGCGGGGACTCAAACGCTGTTATATCTGCCCGCATGGCCATCAGGGAGCGGGTGCTGCAAGCGTAGCCGGTGTTGCGGGCGTGCCGGCTGTCGATGATGCCGTGCGTAAGTTCAATTACGACTACGGTCTGCGTTTGGCACGCATGGGTTACGTGACCGTCTGCCCTGATGCGCGCGGTTGGGGATACCGTCGTGACTGGAAGGGTCAGGGCGATGACGAGAACAGCTACCTGCGCGGTACGTGTCTGAATCAAGCACGTATGGCCGAGCCGCTGGGTCTTACGGTCGCGGGCCTCAACGCCTGGGACAACATGCGCTTGATTGATTACTTGGAGACACGCGGTGACATTGCCATGGGCGACCTGGGCTGCTTTGGTTTTTCGGGCGGCGGTTACATGACGCTGTATCTGGCCGCACTCGACCCGCGCGTGCGCAAGGCGCTTGTCTCGGGCTACCTGTACGGTGTCGATGACTCGCTGCTGCATCTCAACGGCAACTGCAGTTGCAATTACACCCCTGGACTCTGGCGTCTGCTCGACATGGGCGACATTGCATCGCTTGTCGCGCCACGGCCGTTGTTGGTCCAAAGTTGCGAAGAGGATCATTTGAATGGGGCACGCGGGCTTAAAAATGTTGACGAGCAACTCAAAATCGTGCGCGATGCCTACGAGTTGCTGGGCCGCAAAGGAGGTCTGCGGCACGAGGTGTGTCCGGGTGGACACCATCTTGGCGTGGCGCATCTTGCCGAGGATATCGAATGGCTCGATTCGCAAGTTGCGGAATGCGCCCATGCATAGCCCCTCGGCATGTTGCGAATGAACGGTATGTACCTGTATGACCGCCGGTGTGCGGGTGAGGAGAAGAATATGGAAACGAAAAACTTGAGCGAATCGACCATCTGCTGCTTTGGCGATTCGACCACCTGGGGCGATAACGGATGCGGCGGGGGAGGTAACGACATCTCCTGGACCTCGCACCTGGGTGCGCTGCTGGGCGGCGCTACGGTCGAGAATTTTGGTATTAAGGGCTCGCGTATTGCCGTCAAGGCCGACCGTACCGATTCGTTTGTTGAGCGTTTGGACGGCATCGATCACGCGGCAGACATCTGCATCGTCTTTGGCGGCGTTAACGACTTTAGCCGTAACGTGCCGCTAGGCGAGCCGTGCAGCACCGACGTGCATGAGTTCTATGGCGCGCTCGACTACCTTATCCGCACCATCACGGCGCGCTCGCCTCAGACAAAGCTGGTGTTTATGACGCCGTGCAAGACAAGTGGTAAGCACGAGAAGGATATCCCGGCAAGCAACGAGGCCAACCATCTGGGCCTGACGCAAGACGCCTATGTGCGCGCGATGCTGGAGGTTTGCGATCGCTACTCGGTGCCGGTGATCGACCTGTATGCGCAAAGCGGCATCAGCCCGTTTTTGCCGGAGCACCGCGAGCTCTACATGCCGGACGGTCTGCATTACAGCCCTGCCGGCTATGAGCGCCTGGCGCATCGCATCGCCGCGGGCCTCACCGCCGTTTGCCGTTAAAAGTCTGCCGTTCACGGGGATTATAGGGTTAACGTTCACCCTATAATCCCCTTCGCGTTACACTAGGGTTAACGTTCACTTATCGTTTATATCAGAGGGGGCAGCAATGGGCTGCAATCAAATCCTGGACCGTTATATCGAGCAGTTGATCGAGACCTCTACGCCTCAGGCGCCGGCCTGGAACATCGAAAAGCTTCGCGCCGGCAAGGAGAATACCTGGAACTATATCGACGGCTGCATGATCAAGGCGCTCATCGAGCTGTACGAGATTACAGGTGAGCAGCGCTACCTGACCTTCGCCGATGACTACATCGATTTCTTTGTCCAGGATGATGGCACCATCAAGCATTACGATCCCCAGGAGTACAACCTCGATAACGTCAATGCGGGCAAGACCCTCTACAAGCTCTATGACCTGGTGGGCAAGCCCAAGTATCGCGCGGCCATGGACACGATTTATCGCCAGCTCGAGACCCAGCCGCGTACCAAAGAGGGCGTGTTTTGGCACAAGGCCGTCTATCCCAACCAGGTCTGGCTCGACGGCATGTACATGGCTCAGCCGTTCTACATGCAATACGAGCTGAGCTTCCACAACCGCCGCGCCTGTTCGGACAGCTTCCATATGTTCCAGGTCGTGCATGACCTGATGCGCAACCCCCTCAACGGCCTGTACTATCACGCCTACGACGCGAGTCGCAAGCAGTTCTGGTGCGACCCGGTTACCGGTCTTTCGGCCAACTTCTGGCTGCGTGCCGAGGGCTGGTTTGCCATGGCGCTCATCGATACCTGGGAGCTCATGCCGCCTTCGATGTCGGCAGAGAAGGACGAGATTCGCAAGATGTTCCACGACCTGATCGACGCCATGCTGCCGTATCAGGACGAGAAGACCGGCATGTGGCATCAGGTCATCAACCTGCCCAACATCGCCCCCAACTATCTGGAGGAGTCAGGCAGCGCTATCTTCGCCAATGCCATCATGAAGGGCGTGCGCCTGGGCGTGCTGGGCGAGCGCTACTACCAGTACGGCCGCCGTGCGTTTGACGGCATCTGCGATACGTGCCTGTCCGAGCACGACGGGCAGCTGGCGCTCGACAACATCTGCCTGGTGGCGGGTCTTGGCAACGCCGCACACCGCGAGGGTACGTTTGAGTATTACATGAGCGAGCCCGTGGTCAAAAATGATGCAAAGGGCGTGGCGCCGCTGGTGCTTGCCTATATCGAGACCATGCATCATGACAAGCTGGCCGGTAAGCGCGATCCGCTCGCCCCTTCGGGCGTGTGCTCCATCGATGACCCGTTTGGCGGATACACCCCGGGCATCAATGCTCATAAGGGGCGTGAATAGCGTGGGGGCCATTACTCCGGGCGTACGTTTGCACGACCTTCCGCAGGGAACCGTCGAGGAACGCATTCGCATGGCAGGAGAGCTGGGCTTTTCGTGCATTCAGCTGCCGAGCAAGGTGCTTTACGCATCGATGGGAATCGATCGGGGAGGCCTGACCCGCGAGCTTGCCGACCATTTGCGTGCGGTGCTCGATGAGGCGGACGTTTCGGTCGCCGTGCTCGGTTGCTATAAGAATCTGGCGACGCCCGATCGACAACAGCTCATGGATAACTTTGCCGAGTACGAGGCGTGCTTGAACTTTGCCCAGATGCTCGGCGGCTGCCCGGTTGGCACCGAGACCGGTCGTCCCAATGCGCAGAACCGCGTTGCTGACGACCGTATGACTGACGAGGCGCTCGATGCGTTTATGGACGGACTCGCACGTGTCTGCGAGCGCGCCGAGGCCGTTGGCGGGCAAATACTGATTGAGCCCGGCTGGAACGAGACGGTCAACACGCCGGATCGCTGCCGTGAGGTGCTAGAGCGCGTTTCGAGCCCAGCGCTCGGCGTGATCTACGACCCGGTGTCGCTGCTGCATCCCAGCGTCGTTGGCGAGGCGCAGGAAATCACCGCGCGTATGCTCTACTTATGCGGCAGCAAGATCCGCGTGCTGCACGCCAAGGATTTTGAGGTCGTCGACAACGAGGACGAAGCCGGTTGGTGCGACGGCACGGGTTCGCGCCTGGTGTGCCACGGCGTGGGCGAGACGGGCCGCTATGACTTTGAGCCCGTGGTGGCCTGGGCGGCTGCCGCCTGTCCGGGGATTCCTTGCGTGGTCGAGAACAGCGTGCCGGCGACGGCGGCTAGCTGCCTGGCGACACTCGAGCGCATGTCCGCTCACTGCGGGGTTTCGCATCGCGAGATATAGCATTGGCTTTTGCCGTGGCAGCATATTGAGTTTGCCTGATTGAGGGCGGCGGTGAAGGCTTTTTATCGTCGCCTCATTGGATTACATCAAAAAGGGGAGTTGCGTGGCTATCCACATTGTCGAAGAGGCGAATCGTTGCCTAGGTTGCAAAAGGGCATTCTGTCAGCTTAAGGGCTGCCCGGTTCAGACGCCTATTCCGCAGGTCATTGACCTGTTCAAACGGCGTCGTCTAGAAGAGGCGGGCGAGCTACTGTTCCAGAACAATCCCATGAGCGCGGTCTGCTCCATGGTGTGCAATCATTCGGGCCAGTGCGAGGGTGCTTGCATTCAGGGCCGTAAGGGCGCACCCGTGCATTTTTCGAGCATCGAGAACTATATCTCGACAGCGTATTTGGACCGTAAGGAGTGGAAGCCCGCACCGTCGTGCGGCAAACAGGTTGCCGTGGTCGGTTCCGGTCCCGCTGGTATTACCGTGGCTATCAAGATGGCCCAGCTGGGCTGTGCCGTCACGGTATTTGAACAGCGCCCCGAGATTGGCGGTGTGCTGGAGTACGGTATCCCCGAGTTCCGTCTGCCGCGCTCGCTCGTGCAAAAGTACCGCCACGTGATGTGCTCGCTCGGCGTGCGCGTGCGTCCGTCGACCACCATCGGCGGTGCGCTCCACATCGACGACCTGCTGCGTGACGGCTATGATGCGGTCTTTGTTGGTACCGGTACTTGGCGAGCTCGAAAGCTGGGTATTCCCGGCGAGTCGCGCGGCAACGTGCTGTTTGGTATCGATTATCTGGTCGATCCTACGAGCGTGGCAATTGGGCAGAACGTGGCGGTTATCGGCGCCGGCAACGTGGCCATGGATGTTGCCCGCACAGCCCTGCGCTCGGGCGCTCGCAAGGTTACCGTGTATGCCCGATCGCGCCATATCTCTGCCATCGATGATGAGGTGGAGCTGACCGAGCTTGACGGTGCCGAGATCGTGCGCGGCAAGGCGATCTGCGCCATCGACGATAACGGTCCGGTGTTCGAGACGGCTATCTTTGACGAGGACGACAACGTGGTGGGCTACGAGGAAGAACTTGACCATGTGCCCGCCGACACGGTTGTGATTGCGGCCTCGCAGGTGCCTAAGGACAAGCTGGTGCTTACGACAGGCGGTCTGGAGACCGACCATCGCGGCCTTCTTTCGGTCGATGAGCACGGCATGACCACCGTGCCCGGCGTCTTTGCCGCCGGCGACGTGGTTAACGGCCCGCTGACGGTTGTTCACGCCGTAGCCGGCGCTAAGCTCGCCGTCGAAGGCATGACCAGCTACCTGGGTCTCTAACACATCCCATCCATCAGTTGCGGTGAAATACGGACTGTTTTGGCTGTGAAAAGCCTCGATTGCTCCGTATCTCACCGCAACTTTTTGTGGGGTAGGCTAGAGACGCTGCATGCGGTACCCGACACCCATGTGTGTCTGAATCATCTTGGGGTGAGAGGGGTCTGCCTCGATCTTCTTGCGCAGGGTGCGCATGAACACGCGCAGGCTCGCCAGATCGCTGTCCCAGCTCGTGCCCCATATCTCGTGGGTGATGAAAGTGTGGGTGAGCACCTTGTCGACGTTTTTCGCCAGAAGGACGAGCAATTTGTACTCAGTTGGGGTGAGCGAGAGCTCGCGTCCGTCTTTTGTCGCGTATCCCGCGGCGTAGTCGATATGCAGCGGACCGTTGTCAAACGTGCTCGCTTCTGTCGACTCGCTCGACGCCATCGAGGAGCGCCTCAAATTCGCACGGACGCGCGCGAGCAACTCATCCACAGAAAAGGGCTTGGTGAGGTAGTCGTCTGCCCCTGCGTCAAGTGCTGCAATCTTGTCGGAATCTTCGGTGCGCGCCGAAATGACGATAATGGGGACTGCCGACCAGCTTCGGATCTTCGTGATGACCTCGATACCGTCAATGTCGGGAAGGCCGAGGTCGAGCATGATGAGGCTGGGGCCGTGCGACACCGCATCCATGATGGCGGCCTGGCCGTTGCAAACCTTGCTCACGACATAGCCGTGGAGGTCAAGCGCGGTCGAAACGAGGTTTTGAACGGTCAGGTCATCTTCTACCAGGAGGATGCGTGGCTTAGCGGCATTATTCATGAATCTCGATCTCCTCGGCGGGCAGGGTAAAACGGAAGACGGCCCCATGGGGGTGGTTGTCGCGAACTTCGATGACGCCGCCATGCGCCTCCACGATGGAGCGGCAGAGCGACAGCCCAAGGCCGATGCTTCGACGCGAATCCACGGGCCGCGTATTGCTTGAGGTGAAGAAGCGCTCAAAGATATGAGGCTTGTCGCAGTCTGCCACACCCGGCCCATCGTCTGCGACGTCCACCACGACGAACGCACCCTCGCGACGTGCGCTGATGGTGACAGTCGAGTCCTCGGGCGTGTATTTGAAGGCGTTCATGATGAGATTCGTAAGCACCTGCATGATGAGATGGACGTCGATGCGTACCAGCAGGATGTCGTCAGTGTGCTCGATGGTGACGGCACGTCCATGCGATGCTTGGGCGACATGGCTGAGGGAGGCCTCGATGACCTCGTCGATGAGCTCGGATGTTAAGTTGAGGCGAATGGTGCCGTCCTCGACGCGTGTGATGGCGAGGAGGTTTTCCACGGTATCGATAAGCCAGAGGGAATCGTCGTAGATGGCATCGGCAAGATCGCAGCGCTGTTCGAGGCTGAGCTTCTCGTCGCTCTTCCGAAGGATTGCCGCAGATCCGGATATAGCCGTGAGGGGTGTCCTCAAATCGTGGCCGATGGAGCGCAAAAGGTTGGCGCGCAGCTGCTCGTTTTTCGCCAAGACCGCAGCCTCTTCGCGCTCTTGCGCCGCCCGGTCGCTTTCGAGCGCCAAGGCGCATTCACCTACGATAGATAGGACGATCGAATGCTCGAAGGCTTCGATCTCGCGCCCCTCCAGGGCGATGCCGATGACACCGAATACCTTGTCGCCGGTGCGAACCGCGAGGTAGAGACAGTGTGCCTCAGGCAGGGTCCGCGTGCTTGCGCCCGCGCGCTTGTTGTTGGTGTAGGTCCAGGTTGCAACGGCGCGCTCGTAGTCGGTGAGCAGCGACGCGGATTGGTTTTCGGTGCCAGCGGACTCATAGAGCGCTTTGCCGAGCGTGCCGTGTTCGGCGGTGTAGAAGACCACGTCGAGTTTTAGCAGTTTGATGAGTTGGTTCATGGCGACGCGGGCGCACTCCTCCGCGCTATGGGCTTGCTGCAAGAGCTGGTTCGTTTCGAGGAGTACGCGCGTTTTGAATGCGTTCTCGGCGGAGGTACGGGCGTTGTCGGCGATGCGCGCAGTTAACTCGCCGGCGACCATAGCGGTGGCGAACATGATGCCGAACGTGACCAGATAGCTTCGGTCGTAGCTGGCGAGCGAAAACAGAGGCGTGACGAAGCAGAAGTTGTAAAGCACTACAGAGAGCACGCTCGATACGATCGTGCAGATACGCCCCGTCGTGGTGACGGCGGTCAGCAGGGCCGTGAAGATATAGAGGGATATGATGCTGGAATCGGCAAATCCCAGATGGCGGAAAGCCGTGCCGATCGCCGTGGCGGCAAGAGAGAGAGCCAGCGTGCGAAGCACGTTTCGGCTGCTGGGCGGCTGCAGGGCGAGCGCATGGCGGCGTCCTTTGGGTCGGGAGGGCGGAGTCGACTGTTCTGGAATGATGTAAATGTCGAGGTTCGGAGCGAATGTTATGAGCTGTTCTACGAGAGATTTGCGGCCGAAGAGGGCCTGACGGACGCTGCTGCGCTCGCCCGTGCGCCCCATGACGATCTTCGAAATACCCGACAGGCGCGCGAACTCGGAGATCTGAAACGCGATGTCGTCGCCATAGACGGTTTCCATATGTGCTCCGAGCTGCTCGGCTAGGGCGATATTGGCTGCAAGCTTGGCGCGCTCATCATCGCTCATGGCTTGCGTGCGCGGGCTCTCTACGAACAGGGCGACGAGCTCGCTGCGAAACGCTTTCGCCATGCGTGCGGCGGCACGGACGATGCGGGGATTGGTCGGCGCCGGGGAGACACAGACTAAGATACGCTCCCTGGTGTAGTAGTCACGGTTTCCCAGCACGCGTGCGGCGTCTGTGAGGTGACCGGTGCGATCGGCGCAGCGGCGCAGCGCGATTTCTCGGAGTGCGGTGAGGTTCTCGACGGTAAAAAAATGCTGTTGCGCTCGGTCGGCTTGTGCGGGACGGTAGACGAGGCCGGCGCGAAGGCGCTCAAGTAGGTCTTCGGGCTCTATGTCGACGAGCTCGACCTGGTCGGCATCATCGAAGATACGGTCGGGGATTCGTTCGCTCACGACAACGCCGGTGATGGATGCAACCATGTCGTTTAGGCTCTCGATATGCTGAACGTTCACGGTCGTATAGACGTCGATGCCCGCATGTAGAAGTTCCTCGACGTCTTGATAGCGTTTGTCGTGGCGAGACCCCGGCGCATTCGTATGGGCGAGCTCGTCGACAAGGATGAGCTGAGGGGCGCGTTCGATAGCCGCATCTAGATCGAACTCGCTGAGCGCAATGCCGTTGTGCTCGATGAGTTTACAGGGCACGTTCTCAAGCCCTTGTGCAAGATGGGCAGTTGCCGGACGTTCGTGCGGCTCGATGTATCCCGCGACGACGTCGACACCTCGCCGCTTGGCGGCGTGGGCGGCTTGAAGCATCGCATAGGTTTTGCCTGTGCCAGCAGCGTAGCCAAAGAAAATTTTGAGGTGTCCCCGGCTGGTTCGAGTGTCATCGGCGACCCCGTCTTTCTCAATTGCCTTGAGGATGAGGTCTGGATTGACGCGAGTGTCCGATGCGTCGCGCTGCATAGCGTAGCCTTTCTGAAGCGTTGTCCATGCGTGCATACGCGGTGAAGACACCACTGTATGCTCGCGAGGTCGAGTATAGGCGCACTGCAGCTGCAATAGTGCTTTCTACCTGCATCTTTACGACATCTTAAGGACGTGAGCCCCGGCCCTCACGCCTCTTTAATCCCTAGAAGCGTTTACTGTCCCCAGACGCTTGCGAGGGCAGGCGTCCGAGACATCGGACCGCGTGTGAAAGGGGCGGTAAATGGACATCCTCATTCCCATCATCGGAGTCGTCTGCATTGGACTTCTTATCTATTACATCTACATTCTGATGAGGAGTGATTCGTAAACTATGGACGCTGCGATTCAGTACATCTTGTACTTTGCCGTACTCGTCGTCCTGGCCGTTCCGCTCGGTCGGTTCATGGCCCATATCATGGATGGTGAGCATACGTTCCTGTCGCCTGTGATTGCTCCTGTGGAGCGTGGCGTCTATCGTCTGCTTCGCATCGACGCGGCAGAACAGATGGGGTGTAGGCGCTATCTGGCGAGCGTGCTGGTCTTTTCGGGGATCGGCCTCGTGACTCTTGTGGCACTCCAGGCGCTTCAGTCCTTCTTGCCAGGCAATCCCCAGCACCTGCCGGGTGTGTCATGGGACCTGTCGTTCAATACGGCTGCTTCCTTCATAACCAACACCAACTGGCAGTCCTACTCCGGTGAGACCACCCTGTCCTACCTTGTGCAGTTCATGGGTCTCACTGTGCAGAACTTCGTTTCCGCTGGCACCGGTATCGCGGTCATGTTCGCGCTGATCCGCGGCTTCCGTCAGGTCAAGGAGCAGGGTCTGGGTTCCTTCTGGGTCGACCTCACCCGCACCGTCCTGTATGTGCTCATCCCGCTGAACCTCGTGTTCGGCATCTGCCTGGCTGCCGGTGGCGTTATCTCCAATTTTCAGCCGGCTCAGAAGGCTGAGCTCGTAGAGCCCGTCGCTGTCCAGCCTAATGCAGACGGCGGTTGGAGCGTCATCGACGGCGCCCAGATCGAGGGCGACACGGTCAAGGTCGACGACAAGGTTGTCGAGGGCGCGCGCGTGGTCACCGAGCAGTTTTTGCCCCAGGGTCCTGCGGCCAGCCAGGTTGCCATCAAACAGTCCGGTACCAACGGCGGCGGCTTCTTTGGCGTGAACTCCGCCCATCCGTATGAGAACCCCAATGCCTTCACCAACATCATCGAGATGACCAGCTTGCTGCTGATTCCGGTCGCCTGCTGCTTCACCTTCGGCATCGGTGTCAAGAATGCCAGGCAGGGCAAGGCCATCTTCGCGGCGATGCTTATTCTGCTCGTGGTCTTTACCGGCATCATCGCCGTTAACGAGCATATGGGTACGCCGCAGCTGGCAGATGGCGGCGCGGTCAACATCGAGATGACCGATGGCCAGGCGGGCGGCAACATGGAGGGCAAGGAGAGCCGCTTTGGCATCGCCTCCTCTTCCACCTGGTCCGCTTTCACGACGGCCGCTTCCAACGGCTCGGTCAACTCCATGCACGACTCCTACACCCCGCTCGGCGGGTTTGTCCAGATGCTCCAGATAGCGCTGGGCGAGGTGGTGTTCGGCGGCGTTGGCTGCGGCCTGTACGGCATGATCGGCTTCGCCATCCTCACGGTGTTTATCGCCGGCCTTATGGTCGGCCGCACGCCCGAGTTCCTGGGCAAGAAGATCGAGCCGACCGAGATGCGCTGGGCGGTGGTTCTGTGTCTCGCCACCCCGTTCGCCATTCTGGTGAGCTCCGCTATCGCCTGCATGGTGCCCGGTCTTGTCGACCAACTCAACAACGGCGGGGCGCATGGCTTCTCCGAGGTCCTGTACACCCTTACTTCGGCTGGCGGCAACAACGGCTCCTCATTCGCCGGCATGAACTGCAACACCCCGTGGATCAACGTGCTGCTGGGTATCGAGATGCTGTTCGCGCGGTTCCTGCCGATTGTGGGCACGCTCGCCATCGCGGGCTCGCTGGCCGGGAAGGGCAAGGTCGCCGAGAGCGCCGGCACGCTTTCCACCACCAATGCCATGTTCGTGTTCCTGCTGGTATTCGTCGTTCTGCTGATTGGCGCCCTGAGTTTCTTCCCGGCGTTGGCGCTTGGTCCCGTTGCCGAATTCTTCCAGATGGTTGCGTAAAGGAGTCGCAGATTTATGGCTATGCAAAAAGACATGATGAGCCGCGCGGTGCGCGATTCATTTGCCAAGCTTGACCCCCGTGTCCAGGTCCAAAACCCGGTCATGTTCCTGGTGTGGCTGTCGGCCGCCATGACCTCCATTCTGGCCATCGCCTCTATTTTTGGGGTACAGGACGCCAACGTCCCCACGTACTATGTGATCGCCATTGCCGTCATTCTCTGGCTGACCGACCTCTTTTCAAATTTTGCCGAGGCACTTGCCGAGGGCCGCGGTAAGGCGCAGGCAGACTCCCTGCGCGCGGCGAAAAAGGACGTCGAGGCCCATCGCATCGAGTCCGTCGAGGATAAGGACCGCTTCGCGGTCGTTCCCGGTACCGAGCTCTCGCGCGGGGATCTGGTGGTCGTGCGCGCCGGCGAGCAGATTCCGGGAGACGGCGATGTCATCGAGGGTGCCGCCTCGGTTGATGAGTCGGCCATCACCGGCGAGTCTGCACCCGTGGTTCGCGAGGCTGGCGGCGACCGTTCTGCCGTCACTGGCGGCACCACCGTGCTTTCCGATTGGATTGTGGTGAAAATCACCAGCGAGCCTGGCCAGAGCTTCCTGGATAAGATGATCGCCATGGTCGAGGGCGCCGCCCGCAAGAAGACCCCCAACGAGGTCGCGCTCGAGATCTTTCTGGTTGCCCTGTCCGTCATCTTCATCCTCGTGACGCTCGCACTGTACTGCTACTCGAGTTTCTCTGCAGGGCTCAACGGTATGGCGAACCCCACCGCTGTGACCACGCTCGTTGCCTTGCTCGTCTGTCTGGCGCCCACCACCATTGGTGCGCTGCTGTCCGCCATTGGCATCGCCGGTATGAGCCGACTGAACGAGGCCAACGTGCTGGCCATGTCCGGCCGCGCCATCGAGGCCGCCGGCGACGTCGACATCCTCATGCTCGATAAGACCGGCACCATCACCCTGGGCAACCGCCAAGCCGCTGAGTTCATTCCGGTCGACGGTGTCGATCCGGCAGAACTCGCCGATGCCGCGCAGCTGTCCTCTCTGGCGGATGAGACCCCCGAGGGCCGCTCCATCGTCGTGCTCGCCAAGGAACAGTTTGGGCTGCGCGGCCGCACACTCGAGGATAAGGGCATGGAGTTCATCCCCTTCACCGCGGCGACCCGCATGTCCGGTGTGAACTACGCCGACAGCGAGATTCGCAAGGGTGCGGCCGATTCCGTTCGCGCTTATGTGGAGGCTGCCGGAGGAGTGTTCTCGAAGGAGTGCGACGAGGCCGTCGAACGCATTGCGAAGGTGGGTGGCACCCCGTTGGTCGTGGCAAAGGACCGACGTGTGCTGGGCGTCGTCTACCTTAAGGACATCATCAAGTCCGGCGTGAAGGAAAAGTTCGCCGATCTGCGCCGTATGGGTATCAAGACCATCATGGTGACGGGTGATAATCCGCTGACGGCCGCCGCCATCGCCGCCGAGGCCGGTGTGGATGACTTCCTGGCCGAAGCGACGCCCGAGGGCAAGCTCGATAAGATCCGCGCGTTCCAGCATGAGGGCCATCTGGTCGCGATGACCGGCGACGGCACCAACGACGCGCCGGCGCTGGCGCAGGCGGATGTCGCCGTGGCCATGAACACGGGAACCCAGGCTGCCAAGGAGGCCGGCAATATGGTCGACCTCGACTCCAGCCCCACCAAGCTCATCGATATCGTGCGTATCGGCAAGCAACTGCTCATGACCCGCGGCTCGCTCACGACCTTCTCGGTCGCCAACGACGTCGCCAAGTATTTCGCCATCATCCCGGCGCTATTCTCGCCGATCTACCCCGGGTTGGACGCCCTCAACATCCTGGGGCTCACCAGCCCGTTGACTGCCGTGCTATCCGCCATTATCTACAACGCGCTGGTCATCGTCGCGCTGATTCCTGCCGCCCTGAAAGGCGTGAAGTACCGCGAGCTTTCGTCCGGCCAGCTGCTGACCCACAACCTGCTGGTGTGGGGTCTGGGCGGTATCGTGGCGCCGTTCGTATTCATCAAGATTATCGACATGCTGCTGGCCTTGTTCGGCATTGGCATGATGTAGACGGAGGTTTGTATGTTCAAAGGTGTTGCATCGCGCGCACTGGGCGTGTTCGCGCTGTTTACCGTTGTCTGCGGCCTGGGATACACGCTTGTGGTGACCGGCGTCGCGCAGCTTGCGTTTCCGTACCAGGCGAACGGATCGCTTATTACGGTCGACGACAAGGTTGTGGGTTCCGAGCTCATCGGCCAGAACTTCGATGACGAAGCCCACATGTGGGGTCGTATCCAGAACGTGTCAATTGTCGAAGGCGAAGACGGCGAGCTCATGGCGTATGGTGCCCCGTCCAACCTGTCCCCGGCGAGTGAGGAGTATCGGCAGCTTGTGAACGCACGCGTGAAGAAGATCCGCGCCGCCAACCCTGATGCCGATATGGACGCTGTGCCCGTCGACCTGGTGACGTGTTCCGGCTCAGGGCTCGACCCCGAGATCTCTCCCGATGCCGCCGAGTACCAGGTCCCGCGCCTTGCCAAGGCCACGGGCAAAAGTGAGGACGAGGTGTGCGACATCATTGCCGCGTGCACCAAGGGCCGTTTCCTCGGCGTGTTCGGCGAGCCCACGGTCAACGTGCTCAAGGTGAACCTTATGCTGGACGGCGCGCTGTAGGTGAGGGAGTGGCGGATGAGGGCATGACTGACTATCTGAGCCCTCAAGTCCACCCCGCCCATCAGTTGCGGTGAAATACGGACTGTTTTGCCTGTCAAAAGCCTCACCTACTCCGTATTCCACCGCAACTTTTTTGTGAGGGTCGGGATTGAAGGTGGGGAGTGCGAGCGAGTGCGAATGAGGCGGATACTGATACGATAGGTGCGTTAGCAACTGCCGCCGAGCGGCTCAAACGAAAGGAAGCCTGTATGGAGTCCTCTGCCTACCCGATGCTCTTTAGCCCGATCAAGGTCGGTACAACCGAGGTCAAGAACCGCGTCTTTATGCCGCCGGTGTCCACGAACCTGGCCGATCATGGCTATGTGACCGACGACTTGGTCGATCATTATCGTGCCCGCGCCAAGGGCAGCGTGGGCCTGATCATCACCGAGGTCGTGACGGTCGAGCCTACCTATACCTATCTGCCGGGTGACATGTGCTGCTACGACGACACGTTTATCCCCGGTTGGGAAAAGCTCGCCGCGGCCGTCCACGAGTATGGCTGCAAGATCATGCCGCAGCTCTTCCACCCCGCCTACATGGCCTTTAACATTCCGGGCACGCCGCGCCTGATCGCTCCGTCCTTTGTGGGCCCGTCCTATGCCCGCGAGGCGCCGCGCCCCATTACGGTCGATGAGATTCACGAGCTCACGCATCAGTTTGGCGACGCCGCTGTGCGTATGCAGAAGGCCGGTGTCGATGGCGTCGAGGTCCACGCGGCTCACGCCCACGGTATGCTCGGCGGCTTTTTGACCCCGCTCTACAACAAGCGTACCGATGAGTACGGCGGCTCGCTCGATGCCCGCATGCGCTTTTTGCTCGAGGTCATCGCCGAGATTCGCGAGCGCTGCGGCAAGGACTTTATCATCGACGTTCGAATCTCGGGCGACGAGTACACCGATGGCGGCCTGACTCTCAACGACATGATCTACGTCTCGCGTCGCCTGGAGAAGGCCGGCGTCGACATGATTCATGTCTCGGGCGGCACCACCATCAAGCGCGGCTCCGCCATTCCCGCCGCCGGTACTCAGCAGGCCTCGCACGCTGCCTGCTCGCGCGAGATCAAAAAGCACGTCAACATTCCTGTCGCCACCGTCGGCCGCATCAACGAGGCCTGGATCGCCGAGGAGCTGATCGAGGACGGTGCTGCCGATATCTGCATGATGGGCCGCGCCAATCTGTGCGATGCCGAGTTCTGCAACAAGGCCGCTGCCGGCAACGCCGACGACATCCGCCCCTGCATTGGCTGCCTGCGCTGCCTGAACGGCATTATGTTTGGCAAGCGCATCTCCTGCACCGTCAACCCGGACGTGGAGCGCGACGAGGCCGGCTACGAGCCTGCCGCCGAGGCCAAGAACGTACTGGTTGTGGGCGCCGGTCCCGCGGGCATGGAGGCAGCCTACATTGCCGCCAAGCGCGGCCACAACGTGGTGCTCGTGGATAAGCAGGACGAGCCGGGCGGCGAGATGCGCATCGCAGCCGTTCCGCCGGCAAAGCAGGAGCTCACCCGCGTGATCAAGTATCAGTACCGTCGCCTGGCCGAGGCCGTCGTGAAGTGCGTCTTTGGTACCGAGCTTTCGGCCGAGGACATTCAGCGTGACTACGCGGGCTACGAGGTCGTCCTGGCTTATGGCGCCGAGCCCATCGCCCCGGCCTTCATGCAGGGATTTAAGCAGGTCATGACGGCTGACGACCTGTTGGGCGGCAAGGCTTTCCCGGGCAAGAAGATTGTCATCGTGGGCGGCGGCACCGTCGGTTGCGAGACGGCCGACTACCTGGCCCCGTTGGTCAACGATCTGTCGCCGGCCAATCGCGACGTCACCGTCATCGAGATGACCAAGACGCTCGCCGCCAACGAGGGCGGCGCCGGTCGCGCGGTGCTCATCACGCGCATGCTCTCCAAGGGCGTTCACGTGCTGACCGAGGCCAAGGTGACCGAGATTACCGAGGATGCCATCAGCTACGAAAAGGACGGCGAGATCCACACCATCGCCGATGCCGATACGCTGGTACTTGCCATGGGCTATCGTCCCAATACCAAGTTGGCCGACGACCTTGCTGCAGCCGGCGTTACCACCCACGTGTTGGGCGATGCCAACAAGTGCGGCAACATCCGCGACGCCATCGGCGATGGCTACAAGGTTGCTTGCGAGCTCTAGTCAACCCCTTGGTGCATGTGAGGCCTATCCCCGCGGCGTCAGTCGGTAGATAGCAAAAAGCGGCGGTCGTCCCGTACATGGGACGACCGCC
The DNA here is from genome assembly GCA_902464965.1 of uncultured Collinsella sp. GTDB lineage: Bacteria > Actinomycetota > Coriobacteriia > Coriobacteriales > Coriobacteriaceae > Collinsella. The sequence continues at coordinate 32,063 of CABQLI010000001.1, read as the reverse complement.
GCTTGCGTTAGCTGCAATGAGTCGTGCGATTAGAGCCCCAGGATCTCCTTGACCTTGGCGATGATAGCCTCGTCGGTGGCGTTGGCAAAGAAGTACTCCTGGAAGTGCTCGCCGGCAAGTGCGCCCTTCACCAGGTCCTGATCGATCTCGCCCAGAACGTCGACGAGCGGACGCATAGTCACAGCGCGGACGCCGTCGAGGATCTTCTTGTTGCGCTGCTCGGGCTCAACACGCTCGGCAGGATAGCCGTTGCCCGAACCAAAGCCAAAGAGCTTCTCAAAGGTGTACTCGAGGTTGAGCTCCTGGCCCCAGCCGTTCTTGAGGGCGAAGGGCATGGCGACAGCGTTACCGTCGTTGACCTGGGCAAAGGTGTAGGCATCGAGCGGGTCGGCAACATGGCCGCACAGCACGCCGGGGAAGGAGTTGCAGGCGAGCATGGCGCCCTCGCCGGTGCCACAGCCGGTCACGACGTAGTCGGCAGCGCCGGAGTTGAGCAGCACGGCGGCCAGGATGCCGTTCTGCACATAGGTGAGGGGCTTGGAGTCGGCGTCGGCATACATGCCATAGTTAAAGACGGTGTGGCCCATGGGCTCGACAACCTTCTTAAGGGCAGCCTCGATCATAGGGTTCTTGGAGTTCTGAGAGTTCTCATTGATTAGGGCGATTTTCATTGCGAAATACCTTCCTATTTCTAACTTGCGGTGGAATAGTTCCTATTTATCCTGATAGATGGCCTATACAGAAACTATTTCACCGCAACTATTACATTGGCCTTAATGTGGGCGTGCGGTGAGCGAGCGGGCTTGAGGCGGAGCAGGTTGCCTTGAAAGAGGAGGGAAGCGTACTTGGGTACGCGACCGACGATTGAAAGGCAAGATGCCCGTCTCAAGCCCGCGCAGCGCCTAAGCAGGTTGTTTGCCGATATAGGCGAGGATGCCGCCGTCGACATAGAGGATGTGGCCGTTGACGAAGTTCGATGCATCGGAAGCCAAGAACACGGCGGGGCCCTTCAGATCCTCGGGCGTGCCCCAACGGGCGGCCGGCGTCTTGGCAATGATGAACTGGTCAAACGGATGGCGGCTTCCGTCAGGCTGCGTCTCGCGCAGCGGTGCGGTCTGCGGCGTGGCGATGTAGCCGGGCCCAATGCCGTTGCACTGGATGTTGGCCTCGCCAAACTCGGAGCAGATGTTCTTGGTGAGCATCTTCAGGCCGCCCTTGGCCGCGGCATAGCCGGCGATGGTCTCGCGGCCCAGCTCACTCATCATCGAGCAGATGTTGATGATCTTGCCGTGGCCCTTGGCGATCATGCCGGGCAGACAGGCCTTGGACACGATAAACGGTGCGTTGAGGTCAATGTCGACGACACGACGGAAGTCCTCGGCGCTCATGTCGAGCATGGGGGTGCGCTGAATGACGCCGGCGTTGTTGACCAAGATATCGGGCGTGGTACCAAAGTCGGCCTCGATCTTGGCGATGAGCTCGGCGACGACGGCCTCGTCGGTGACATCGGCAACATAGCCGTGAGCGTCAAAGCCCAGCTCGCGGTAGTGCTTCTCGGCCTCGGCGACCTTGTCGGCGTGACGGGCGTTAAAGGCGATTTTGGCGCCGGCCTCTCCGAGCGCCTCGGCAATGGCCATGCCAATGCCGTAGGTGGCGCCGGTCACGAGCGCGACCTTGCCATCCAGGCGGAAGCTGTCCATAAGATCAGACATAGCGATCCTTTCAAAAGAAACGTTCATCTATATAAGTCATGCTTTTCATACAAGGTCAGTATAGGAGAAGAGGGGGAATTAAAAGACAGATTCTCCTAAAAACAGGTGAACGTTCACTTTTAAAAGGTAAACGGTGGTCTCGCCCTTGCCGTGCGGACGTCTATTTGCTCTGTTCCTGCGCGCCCTCTGCAATCATGTTGCGGTTGTACACCAGATGCAAATACATCGCATCGTGCGCTGCGGTGGGATTGCGCGCGGCGATGGCGTCGGCCACGCCACGGTGGGTGCGGATGGTCTCCTCAACCAGCTTTTTGCCGGTCACGTCAATAAACAGGGGGACAGACGCCTTGAGCACGCCCATTAGGCGGGGAACGACGAGGTTTCCGGAGCTCTCGGCAATGGCATTGTGGAACGCGGTGTCGGCGGCGGAGTAATCCTCACCGGCCTCGGCTAGGCGCTCGGATTCGTCGCAGAGCTCTTTGATACAGACGACCTGGTCGTTGGTTGCGTGCTCGGCTGCCATGCGTGCAATCTGCGGCTCGATCATAAAGCGCACCTCGAGTAGGTCGCGCGCCAGACGCTGCTTGTCATCGATAAAGGTAAAGCCCAGCGGGTCGTCGGCAACGCCGGGGTTCGAGGCCACATAGGTGCCCGAGCCCTGCTTAATGCGCACGATGTTGCGCGACTGCAGCAGCTTCATGGCCTCGCGCACCGTGCTCCTGCCGGCGCCCAGGCGCTCGACGAGCACGGCCTCCTTGGGCAGGCGATCGCCTTGCTCAAGATGCTCATCCAAGATCAATTGAATGATTTTCTCGGAAATCTGCTCGGGGAGTCCCGAATCGACTCGTGCCACGCTTCACCTCATATCAAAAGAATTCATCAGAGCTATTCTAACTCATTCAACAGAAGCCGCGGCGGTTCGCCTAGACAGTGGGGAGCTGTAAGTAGCCGTTTACCGTCAAAACAGACCGTTCATGAAATACATCAGATGTATTTTGAACAAATTTCAATTTGAAACATCAGACCTATTGAAAACACGCTATAGTCTAAGCCGAATTCAAAAGGTCTGATGAATTGGAGGAAAGATGTCAGACCCAACGTTTATGGCCGACCCCACCAGGCTGGTCATCGCCGCCATCGTGGGCATTGCGCTGCTGCTTGCGCTCATCATTAAGTTCAAGCTGCATCCCGTGCTTTCGATGATGGTCTCGGCGCTCGCGATCGGCATCGGCGCCGGTATGCCGCTCGACCTGGTGGCGGACACTGTCACCAAGGGCGTGGGCACCACGCTGCAAAACATCGCCCTGCTCATTGGCCTGGGTTCGATGTTTGGCCAGATTCTTGAGGAGAGCGGCGGCGCCAAGAAGATTGCCCAAACCTTCATCGATACCTTTGGGCAGGGTCACTCTAGCTGGGCACTGGGCATTACCGGTCTGGTCATCGGCACTACGGTGTTCTTTGAGGCAGGCGTAGTCGTTTTGATTCCGCTTGCGTTTAGCGTGGCATCGCAGACCAAAAAGTCGACGCTCTACTACGGCATCGCGCTGCTCGCAGGACTTGCCGCTGGCTATGCGTTTGTGCCGCCATCGGCCGGTTCGGTTCTGGTCGCCGGCGCGCTCGGTGTCGACCTGGGCACCATGATTCTCGTCGGTATCCCTACCGCCTTCATCGCTATGGCGATCGCCGGCGTCATCTGGGGTCGCAACGTGGGCAGTCGCATCTTTACCGATGTTCCGGAGCACTTTACCTCTGCCGAGGGTGCGAGCGACGAAAAGGAGCTTCCCTCCTTTGGCATGGTGCTTGCCATCGTGCTCACGCCGCTTTGTCTGATTTTGCTGGGCACGTTGTCCTCTTATATCCCCATGCCCGCCGAGCTCGCCTCGATTCTTGCCTTCCTGGGCAAGCCATTCGTCGCTTTGACGCTTGCCACGCTCGTCGCGATGTATCTGCTGGGCGCGCGCCGCGGCTACTCCGGCGCTGAGCTCAAGGCCTTGCTCGACCGCTCTCTTAAGCCCGTCGGCATGATCTTGCTGGTTATCGCTTGCGGCGGCGTCATTCGCTGGATGCTGCAGGACTGCGGCTTGGGTCAGGTTATCGGCCCTATGCTCGAGGCCTCACCGCTGCCTTTGGTGGTCGTTGCCTTTTTGATTGCCGTCATGGTGCGCGCCTCTGTCGGCAGCTCCATCGTCGCTATGACCATGGCATCGGGCATTATGGCTGCCATGCCCGCGGTTGCCGGAGCCTCGGTGCTCATGCGTGCCGCTATCTGTCTTGCTATCTGCGGCGGTGCCACGGCCCTTTCGCACGTCAACGATGCCGGTTTTTGGATGTGCTCCTCGTTCCTGGAGATTGACGAGAAGACAACCCTCAAGTCCTGGACCGTTATGGAGACGCTCATCGGCCTTTCGGGTCTTGCCTGCGCCCTGGTGATTTCGTTCTTCGCCTAGTTCGCGTAGCTAAGCATCTTCCGCCGAGTGCATCGCTCGGTACCCATTTACACCTGATTCATTAACCAACGATTGGTACAACCGTTCAAATCAAAAGAGGAGAGCATCATGGACGAGAAGACCAAGGTACAGATTCAGCAGGAGGCAGCCGACCTGGTTGCCAAGCTGCAGCCGCGTTCCGGCAAGTTTCGCACCATCAGCCCCGAGATGGACCCGCTGCGCCTGGGCTCTGGCTGGTCCATCGAGGACCTGGACAAGCCGCAGGTCATTATCGAGTCGACGTTTGGCGACTCGCACCCGGGTTCTGCCGGCCTGTTTGAGCTGGTCGAGGAGGTCCGTGCCGGCGTTGCCGAGGCTGGCGGTCACGGTGCCCGTTACTTCTGCACCGATATCTGCGACGGCGAGGCCCAGGGCCACGATGGCATCAACTACTCGCTGCCCAGCCGCGACATGATCGCCAACATGATCGAGATCCATGCCAAGGCCACCCCGTTCGACGCCGGCGTCTTTGTCGCCAGCTGCGATAAGGGCCTGCCTGCGAACCTCATGGCCATGGGCCGCATCAACATCCCCTCCATCGTCGTTACCGGCGGTGTCATGGATGCCGGTCCTGACCTGCTGACCCTGGAGCAGCTCGGCGCGATTTCTGCCCGCTACGAGCGCGGCGAGATTTCCCGCGAGGAGCTTGAGTTTGCCAAGCACAACGCATGCCCCAGCTGCGGCGCCTGCTCGTTTATGGGCACCGCGTCGACCATGCAGGTTACCGCCGAGGCCCTGGGCCTTATGCTCCCCGGCACGGCCCTGCTGCCCGCAACCAGCTCCGATCTGCGTGAGTTTGCGCGCGAGGCCGGACGTCAGTCCGTGTGGCTCTCCGAGCACAACCTGTGTCCGCGTGACATCGTGACCAAAGAGTCCTTCGAGAACCTCATCATGGTCCACGGCGCCATCTCCGGTTCCACCAATTCGCTGCTGCACATCCCCGCGATCGCCCGCGAGTTTGGCATCGAGATGTCCGCCGACGATTTCGATCGCCTGCACCGTGGCGCCCACTACCTGCTCAACGTTCGCCCCGCAGGCGAGTGGCCGGCGCAGTTCTTCTACTATGCGGGCGGCGTGCCGCGCATCATGGAGGAGATCAAGTCGATGCTCCACCTCGACGTTATGACCGTCACCGGCAAGACTCTCGGCGAGAACCTCGAGGGCCTCAAGAACAACGGCTACTACGAGAAGTGCGGCCGCTACTTGGAGAAGTGGAACCTCAAGCGCGAAGACATTATTCGCCCGTTTGACCAGGCTTTTGGTACCGACGGCTCTATCGCCATCCTCCACGGCAACCTTGCCCCCGAGGGTGCCGTCGTCAAACACACGGTTGTTCCGCGCGAGATGTTCCAGGCCACGCTTAAGGCTCGCCCGTTCGATTGTGAGGAGGACGCTATCCACGCCGTCCTGACGCACGAGATCAAGCCCGGCGATGCCGTCATCATTCGTTATGAAGGCCCCAAGGGCTCCGGCATGCCCGAGATGTTCTACACCACCGAGGCTATCGCCAGCGACCCCGAGCTGGGCGCAAGCATTGCCCTGGTCACTGACGGCCGCTTCTCCGGCGCCTCCAAGGGCCCGGCTATCGGTCATGTTTCGCCTGAGGCTGCCGTGGGCGGCCCGATTGCCCTGATCGAGGAAGGCGACCTGATCCAGATCAACATCCCCGAGCGCTCGCTGTCTATCGTGGGCATCGCCGGCAAGGAGATGGAGCCGGCCGAGGTCGACGCCGTCCTGGCCGAGCGCCGAGCCGCTTGGAAGCCCAAGGCTAATCGCTATACCTCCGGCACGCTCAAGTTCTTTACCGAGCATGCAGTTTCCGCCATTCAGGGTGGCTACATGGAGTAGCGCACGTACGCATCGAATTTCTCCTCTCATAGATGTGCGGCACAAAGAACCCCGAGCTCACACGAGCTCGGGGCCTTTTTCGTCTGGATTGGGGGCGCATAGCCGGACGAAAACAATTTGCGTCTGGTAATAAGCGTACGAAAGCGCAATTTACGTCTTAATTTCGGACGCAAATCAAGACGAAAACCGTTTACGTCTGCTTTAAATCCGTATGAAAACGGTTTTCGTCTTGCAGGGCAGTTGCCGTTTCTACAGTTCAACTTCCAGTTCGGCTTTGTGTTCGCAGAGGTAGTCGCGCATGTAGGGGATGGCAAATGAGACCTTGCCGTACGAAGGAGCCTCGATAATCGACTCTCTTAACAGGCGGCTGCGGACGGAGCTCACCTGTTGAGGCGTTTTGTTTAGGGCATCGGCAACCATGCTGGTCGAGCTCGTCTGCCCCAAAGACGCCATGCTCAGCAGATAAGCGATGCACGTGGGCGGAATGCGCTGCAGCGCGGGCTCAATCACCATGGCGCAGAAGCGTTCGCGTGCCGTTGCAATGCCACGCTCGGCTTCTTTTTCTCCAATAATCGCTGTATGTGCGCGTCTTGCCAACTGCCATGCGTAGTATCCAACGAGTTGGATCATGAAAGGATAGCCTTGCGTTGCCTCGGCAAGTTGGCCGGCAATACCTGGCTGCAACTCCATGCCAGACGCTTCAATGGTTTCCTCGAGGGAGTACGACACTTCGGTTACTGCCACAGCCTTCAGATCAAAGGGGAGGGCACGGCGCAAAAACGTAAGTGTCTTTCCGTTGATGATGCTTTCAATCATCGAAGGCAGCCCAGCAAAAACAAAGGCGATATCAAGGTCTTCGCCGATAACCTGCTGAATCGCAATGGAGAGCGTTCGGACCTCATCGAGCTCTGCGTCTTGAACTTCGTCGAGAGTGATGAGCAGGCCATTTCCATTCTTGGATATTGTCTGTCTCATGGCGTCGCGTAGCGATGGGCCGATTCGCTCAATATCTATGCTGCCGATGGATATGCCAGCTACGGTGGGCTCAAATCTGGCGTGTTTGGCTTGGAATTTGGGCTGCAGCTGTTCGAGAATGCGCTGGCAAAGTCCCTCGGTTGCGACCTCTTTTATGACCGTCCAGCCACGGCTTTGCGCCAAACGTGAGCACTCGTCAAGGAGGACCGTCTTGCCCGTTCCACGGACGCCGGCTATGCGCATTAGGCGCCCCGGGGCACCAGGCCCGTTGACGAGGCCCTCATTGAATTCTTCGAGCACATCTTCGCGGCCGATAATCGTGGGAGGTGTTTTACCTGCTGTGGGCTTAAAAGGGTTTGTTTGCATGTGAGCCACCTTTGCTCAAGATATAGCAAGATATAGCAAAGTATAGCAAGATATAGCAAAGTATAGTGAGATATAGCAAAGTAAGCGCTACTCGCGGGTTTTGCGGTGGTGCTATTTTCCAAATGCCGCGCGGATAAAGCGCTGGGCGAACAGCTTGTTGGCAACTCACGAGGGCTCGGGGTGCCAATTTGGGATGGAGTAGTGCTGTGCCACGAATAGGGCCTATCTACTACGTTTAAGCCGCAGAGGTCAACCATAGCCGGCTTTTTCGAAAATCAACAAGCTGTCTACCTGCGGTTTTATTTTTGCAGTTTTCGGCATGGTCGGGGCTATCCGCGGTAACGTAGTAGATGGGCCCCTTTTGTGGCAAGGGTGCCGATCGACAGGACAGGGCAGGTAAAAGAGACACGTCCCAAAAGACCGGTTGGAAGTTGGGACGTGTCGATGCGATAGTATTACGTGGTGATATTTGACAAACCGTGGCTTCATCCGAGGGCTTTATGGAACAGCAGCATTATCAGAGCCTGCAAGACCAGGCGTACAACGCATTGCGGTCCAAGATCATCTATGCCGAGCTCAAGCCCGGCACGCGCCTTTCGGCGATTGGTCTGGAAAAGGAGACGGGAATCGGGCGCACGCCCATTCGCGAATCCTTTGTGCGTCTGCGTGAGCAGGAGCTGGTGGAAACGCGCCCCAAAAGCGGCACCTACGTCTCTAAGATCAGCATGGAACGCGCCGAGAACGCCTGCTTTTTGCGCGAGAAGCTCGAGAGAAGCGTGCTTATTAAATGCTGTTCGGCCGCCACGCCCGAGCAAAAGCATCGGCTTGAGCAGATTCTTGCCGAGTCCGAGTCGCTCGACCATCGCGAAACGCGTCGCTTTTTCGACCTGGATAACCTGTTTCATGAGACGTGTTTTGTGATTGCCGGTCGCCACATGCTGTGGGATTGGATGAAGAGCATCAATACGCATTTTGAGCGGTATAACTGGTTGCGTATGGTGTCGCAGGACCTGGATTGGGAGCCGATTCGTCGGCAGCATCGCCGGATTCTCGAGGCCATTAAGAGGGGCGATACCGACGCGGCGAGCTATCTGGCAGAGACGCACTTGCACCTGATGCCCGAGGAGCAGGGCCCGGTTATCGCCTTGCATCCCGACTATTTTGAGCTGTCCAAAGACTCGGTCATCTAACTCGCCCCCTTCATTAGTTGCGGTGAAATAGGGATTGTTTTGCGGCTCTGATGGTGTAAGCAGTCCGTATCTCACCGCAACTGCCGGGGCACTATCGGGGTACGAAAAAGCTGCGGCGCCGCTTGGAGGAAAAGACCGGAAGCAAGGGTTCATTCCTCCAGACGGCGCCGCAGCTATTTTGATAGCTAGACTTTTGTCGAAGTGGCTCAGTTGGGCGCGATCGCCAACCGAGTAGGAAAAGCGGCTCGGGGGCGTGTCGCTTCCGTCACGTTCTATCAGCATACAAGACGGTTTCGGTTCTTGTTCGTGACGGAAACGGCGCGCTTCCGAGCCGCTTTAAAAGAAAGGGGGCGAGGTCTAGGGCACGCCCCCTTTCACGATAGAGAGCTAAACCTAGCCGCGGACCTTCTTGACGACGTCCATGGCCTCGCGGGCGATCTGCTCGACCTTGGAGAAGTCGCCGTCGGCAAACAGGGCCGGCTTGACCATCCAGGTGCCACCGCAGGCGATGATGGCGCTGGAGCTCAGGTACTCCTCGACGTTGGCGGTGCTCACGCCGCCGGTGGGCATAAAGCGATGGCCGACAAACGGAGCGGCGAGGGCCTTGATGGTGTTCAGGCCGCCGTACTGGGCCGCGGGGAAGAACTTGGTGACCTTAAGACCGAGGTTCTCGGCGGCGGTGACCTCAGAGGGGGTCACGGTGCCGGGGAGGACGGGCAGGTCGATATCGATGCAGTGCTTCACGACGTCCTCGTTGTAACCCGGGGAGACGATGAACTTGGCACCGGCGGCGCGGGCCTGCTCAACCTGCTCAACGGTCAGGACGGTGCCGGCGCCAACGCACATCTCGGGCTCGGCGGCGGCCATAGCGGCGATGCACTCGGCGGCGCAGGCGGTGCGGAAGGTGACCTCGGCGGACTTCATGCCGGCTGCCATAAGGGCGTGAGCGAGCGGAGCGGCGTCCTCGACCTTGTCGAGCACGACGACCGGCACGATACCCAGGGACTCAAGCGTGGTGTAGAACTGATCGAACATGATGTTCCTTTCGATGTGTGGCGCGCATGGGCGCGTGATTGCCAAATGTGCTGGTCAGGAGCCGATTTTGGATTGGTTGTCGGAGGCACCGCTTGGGGTTCAAGCAATTCCAAAACCGGCTGCTCGACCAGTCATGTAGGGAATGCCAGGCAAAACCGGAATGGGACTGGTGGTTTTGCCCGGCCGGAGGAATCGGGGAGCGGGCCGCAGGGGTATGGGATTGGAAAGCTGCGGCCCGCGGAATGGAGACGGACTAGCGCGCGACGCGGGTGCCACCGTCGGCGGCTGATGCTACGGCTGCGATCTCGTCTGCGGTCACCAAGTTGGAGTCGCCCTTGATGGTGAGCTTGAGGATCGAAGCCGCAATCGCGTAGTTGACGGCAGCCTGCGGATCGAAGTCGTTGATGAGGGCGTGGACCAGGCCGGCGTTGAAAGCGTCGCCGGCGGCAACACCCTCAAGCACGTGCACATCGTGAGCAGGGGAGAACCAGTGCTCGCCGCTCTCGGCGTCATAGAGCATGCCCATCCAGATGGAGCGCTCGACGCAGGAGATGTTGCGGACGACCGAAGCGACCTTCTTGCAGCCGTACTCGGCGCAAATCTGACGGGCCATCTCGACATAGGTGTCGCGCTCCTCGATGCCGTGGGCAAGGGAGCCAGAGACGCAGGTCATACCGAGGCCGGCGGGCGCATCCTCGTCGTTGGCGATGCAGATGTCGACGAGCGGCAGGAGTTCCCTCATGGTGGCCTGCGACTTCTCGGGCGACCACATCTTGCCGCGATAGTTCACGTCACACACGGTGGTGATGCCCTTGGCGCGGCAGGCGGCGAGCGCATCCTTGCAGGCGGCGGCCATCTCATCGGAGACGGCGGGGGTCACGCCGGAGAAATAGAAGACATCGATGCCCTTGAGGATCTCGTCCCAGTCAAAGACGTCGCGCTTGGCCATGTTGATGGCAGAGTACTTGCGGTCGTAGACGCAACCGTTGCCGCGCTGCGAGGCACCGATCTCAAACACATAGGAGCCAAGGCGGTCGCCCTGACGCACGACGCGCGTGGTGTCGACGTCGTAGGCCTTCAGCGAACGCAGGGCGCACTCGCCCAGACGGTTGGCCGGGACAACGGAGACGTAAGCGGCCTTGTCGCCCTGGTAGGCCAGGGAAAGCGCAGTGTTGGCCTCGGCGCCGCCGTAGCGGACGTCAAACTCGGTTGCCTGCTCAATACGCAGGTGGTCTTTGGGTGAGAGTCTCATCATGATCTCGCCGAAGGTAAGAACCGTTTTACCCATGGTCGCGCAGCTCCTTTTACTCGTGCGTACACCTTTGATATGGCGTTGGCACGCAGGTGCCAAGACGGTAGGGTGCGTCTTTGCACCTGCGTGCCAACGCTCGCCGAAATCGGTTTACGAAATCGGTTTCGTTTCGAGTTGTAGTATACTCACCTACAGCGTTTTGCAACCGAGATTTTTAAAAAATGCCTAAAATGGCTCAGACTGCCGACATTGGGAAACGGGGTGCGCTATGGCGCAGATGAGAATCAAGGACATTGCCGCCGAGGCGGGCGTGAGCCCGGCCACGGTCTCGCGCTATCTCAACAACCGCCCCGGGCAAATGACCGAGGAGACCCGTGCTCGCATCGCGGCAGTTATCGAGCGCACCGGCTATCGCCCACGTGCCGCCGCGCGCAATCTGCGCAGCTCGCGTACGAACCTCATCGGTGTGATTCTGGCTGACATCGCCAACCCGTTCTCGAGCGCCATGCTCGAGGGCCTTTCCGCCAGCGCCGCGGCGCGCGGCTGCTCGCTCATGACGGCCATTAGCGGCAACGATCCCGCCAAGGAGGCCGAGTCGCTCACCAGACTTATCGATGCCGGCGTGGACGGTCTGGTCGTCAACACCTGCGGAGGCAATGACGAGGCAATCGCCGCGGCAGCGGGACGCCTGCCCGTAGTGCTGCTCGACCGCAACGTTGCCGACGGCGGTGTCGATCTGGTGACATCTAACAACCGTGAGCTGGTCGCCGGCTTGGTAGACGCCTTGGCCGCCGCTGGCAGCGAGCGCCTGTGCCTGCTCACCGAGGCAAGCGACGACAGCCCCGTGCGTCGCGAGCGTGCCGAGGCCTTTGCCGACGAGCTTTCGCGACGCGACCTTGCGGGCGAGGTCGTCACCTTGGCCGATGGTGGCGCCACGGGCGTCGGTCGCTTGGACAAGACCATCCGCGGCTATGCAGGCAAAAAGCTCGGCCTCATTGCCGTCAACGGCTTGGTCTTCCTGCGTTTGACCGAGGCGCTGGCGCAGCTTGGTCCCTCGCTGCCGGCTGGTCTTAAGATCGCGACATTTGACGATTATCCCTGGAACCATGTGCTCTTTGGCGGTGTGACCACGGCTGCGCAAGACACCCTCACCATTGCCGAGCGCGTGGTCGAGCGCCTGTCCGAGCGCATCGACGTCGTTACCACTACGGTGGGCGATGCTGCAAAGCTCGCTCCCAAGCGCATCGAGATCCCCGGCCACATCGAACACCGCGCCTCGACCTCGCGCTAGCCATTCGTTCGCAACCGCCTGTTCGCACACGTTTTTTGAGCGCTTGATACGCTTTAACCCTGCGGAAACATTTTTCTGCGATAGTATCTGCGATATAGACCAGTCGAAACCCGCCCGAAAGAAAGGGGAGCGACATGAACCAACAGAACATCGATTACGTACTCCGTTCCGTAGAGCAGCGTGACATCCGCTTTGTGCGTCTGTGGTTTGTCGACATTCTCGGCCGCCTCAAGAACTTTGCCATTAGCCCCGAGGACCTCGAGGTCGCTTTTGAGGAGGGTATTGGCTTTGACGGCTCCGCCATCGAGGGCTTTGCCACGCCCGAGGAAGCCGATATGCTGGCGTTTCCCGATGCTTCGACCTTCCAGATCCTGCCATGGCGCCCGAGCCACAACGGCGTCGCCCGCGTGTTCTGCGACGTGTGCACTCCCGATTGCAAGCCGTTTGCCGGCGACCCGCGCGATGCGTTGCGCCGCATGTTCCGCAAGGCCGAGAAGGCCGGCTATCTGCTCAACGTGGGCGCCGAGCTGGAGTACTACTACTTCCCCGACGAGCACACCCCCGAGCCGCTCGACAACGTGGGCTACTTCGATCTTTCGGTGAGTGACGCCGCTCGCGACCTGCGTCGCAACACGGTCCTCACGCTCGAGAAGATGTCCGTGCCCGTGGAGTATACCTTCCACGCCGCCGGTCGCTCGCAGCACGGCATGAGCCTGCGCCACGCCGAGGCCCTGAGCATGTCCGACGCCATCACCACGGCCAAGCTCATCATTAAGCAGCAGGCCTACGAGAGCGGTTGCCACGCCTCCTTTATGCCCAAGCCGTTGGCGGGCGAGGACGGCAGCGCCATGTTTTTGCATCAGTCGCTGTTCGACCACGACGGCAACAACGTCTTTTGGGGCGAGGACGACGAGAAGTACCATCTCTCCGATATCGCCAAGCACTATATGGCCGGCATCCTGGCGCATGCGCGCGAGATCAGCGCCATCACCAACCCCACGGTCAACTCGTACAAGCGCATCACCACGGGCGGCGACTCCGTGCCGCAGTACGCCACGTGGGGCCTGCGCAACCGCGCGAGCATGGTTCGCATCCCGGTCTACAAGCCCGGCAAGCAGCTGTCCACGCGCATCGAGCTTCGCAGCCCCGACCCCATGGCCAACCCGTACCTGGTCAACGCCGTCACGCTGGCGGCCGGTCTGGACGGCATCGAGCGCAAGCTGGAGCTCCCGCCCGAGGCCACGGCCGAGACGCTCAAGCTCACCGACCGTCAGATGGTTGAGGCCGGCTACACGCCGCTGCCGCGCTCGCTCAAAGAGGCGCTCGACGTGTTTGAGGACTCGCAGTTTATGAAGGATGCCCTCGGCGAGCACATCCACAGCTTCTTCCTCAAAAAGAAACGCGACGAGTGGCATAAGTTTGAGTCTACGATCACCGAGTGGGAGATCAAGCACTACCTGGCGAACTCCTAATCGTGCTGGCTTGTTCCAGTACGATTGAGCTCATTTCTTTGGAGGCCGATATGTCCGAAAAGAGTGCCCTGTTCATGGCGCGCACGACGCGCTTCCACGAGTTTGCCCGCAGCTTGACGACCACTCTGGGTGTCGAGGTGAGCTTGGCAACCCCCGATTCGCCGACTGCGGCGCACGACTTTGACCTGCTGATCCTCGATTCCGACGGCATCCGTAGCGACCGCATCGATCAGATTGCCAAATGGCTCGACGACCGCGGTGGCGTCCCCATGCTGGTGATCGTTGACGACGAGGCGCTTAGCACCCTGCGTCTGCCGAACCACGCGCATGCCGACTTTGTATGCCCCACGGCGACGCCCAACGAGCTTAAGGCTCGCGCGCAGCGCCTGATGGGCGAGGAGGAGACCGTCACCGCCGACGATGTGCTCAACATCGATAACCTCGAGATTAACCTGGCCACCTACCAGGTGACGCTCGATGATGAGCCCATCGACCTGACGCTGATGGAGTACTCGCTGCTGAGCTTTTTGGCGACGCACCCCAACCGTGCCTACAGCCGCGAAGTGCTGCTGCACCGCGTGTGGGGCTTTGAGTACTGCGGCGGCACGCGCACCGTTGACGTGCACATCCGACGCATCCGCTCCAAGGTGGGCCCGCAGATCGCGGCGCACATCACCACCGTCCGCGGTGTGGGCTATCTGTTTAAGGACTAGATTTCCACCACAAAGGGGACAGACACCTTTGTGGTGGTATTGACGCAGGTGCGGGTTCCTTTCGGGCCTGCAACAGAACTTAAGCCTTCCTAAAAGATTGCGTTCTCATACACGTTCGCCCGCATATTGGGGTACAACTCAACGTGAACAATGATGGCCCGCCACATGTTTGGCGGGCCTTTGGTTATTAGACGAAAGGATCGCAGCTATGAGCGAGAACGATTCCCAGCGTCCCCAGGACGCGGGCAACGCCGGCGAGACCCAGCAGCAGCCGCGCGTGCAGGTGGAGTCGACGCCTGCCGGCAGCAACATTCCCTACGTGCAGGCCTACGACACGCAGACCGGCAAGCCGCTGGGCGGTGCGCAGGTCGTGAACAAGCACACGGTGGTCAAGACCAAGACCAAAAAGCTGCCGATCTTTATTACGGCACTCGCCGGCTGTGCCTGCGGCGCCCTGCTGGTCATTGCGCTCATTATGAGCGGCACGCTCGATATCGGCGGCGGCAAGAATGCCGTGACGGCGGGTGCTTCGGGTTCGTCGACGCAAAAGATCACGATTGATTCCGAGGACACCACGCTGGCCGAGGCCGTTTCTGCCAAGGCATTGCCCTCCGTCGTCTCCATCACCGCCACTTCGAGTGGCAGCCAGAATGGCTCGCTTTCGCAGTCTGCCGACGAGTCGGACGGCTCGGGCAGCGTCGGCTCGGGCAGCGTGGTGCTCGATACCGAGGGCCACATCCTCACCAACAACCACGTGGTCGACGGCTATGACCAGTACGTGGTGACCATGGACGACGGCACCACCTACGAGGCCGAGTTCGTGGGCAACGACGCCTCGAGCGACCTAGCCGTCATCAAGCTCAAGGATGCCGATGCCTCCAAGCTCACACCGATCGAGATCGGCGACTCCTCCAAGCTCAACGTGGGCGAGTGGGTTATGGCGATCGGCTCGCCCTTCGGCAACGAGCAGTCTGTCTCTACCGGTATCGTCTCGGCGCTCTACCGCTCCACGGCCATGAGCTCTACCAGCGGCAACACCATCTATGCCAACATGATCCAGACCGATGCCGCTATCAACCCGGGCAACTCCGGCGGCGCGCTCGTTAACGACAACGGCGAGCTCGTGGGTATCAACTCGCTCATCGAGAGCTACTCGGGTTCCAGTTCGGGCGTGGGTTTTGCCATTCCGGTTAACTACGCCAAGAACATTGCCGACCAGATCATCGACGGCAAGACGCCGGTGCACCCGTACCTGGGCGCCACGCTTTCGAGCGTCAACGCACTCAACGCCCGCACTAACAAGCTGAGCACCGATAGCGGCGCGTATGTGGCAAGTGTCGTCGAGGACGGTCCTGCCGCCAAGGCTGGCATCCAAGAGGGCGATGTCATTACCAAGCTGGGCGACGACGAGATTACGAGCGCCGATGGTCTGATCATCGCGCTGCGCAGCCACGAGGTGGGCGAGAAGGTCGAGATCACGCTCATGCGCGGCAAGGAAGAGAAAAAGGTCACGGTTGAACTGGGCTCCGACGAGGAGCTGCAGAACCAGCAGCAGGATGACAGCTCGACCGACACCGGCAACGGCGGTATTACCGACGAGCAGCTGCGCCAGTACCTGGAGGAGCTGCTGGGCCAGCAGGGCCAGGGCCAGGGCTACGGTCAGGGTTACTAACGAGCTGTATCGCACATACCAATGCCAGAGGGGGCTGTTCCGCCAACGCGGGACAGCCCCCTCTTTTCGCGATGATCCCTTGGGGACGGAGGAAAACGGATCACTTGTGGCTGGCAAGAGGCCTGGTTCGGAATGGTCTGGACAGTTAGTTCAGATACGTATAAATCTGGGGCAGCTTGGGATGCGTTTTGAGCAATTTTTGATTGGGATGGGGCTCGAATGGGTGTTTGGAAGGGAGAGCGGGACGTTTACATGGTCTCGAGGAGCCCAAATTAGTTGAAACAGGGGTGTTCGTGCCTGATTCAGCTCTAGGATTTATACGTATCTGAACTAACTGTCCACACCAGTCTGGCGGCTGCCGATTCGGTGCGGTTCGAGACCGCTATTCGGCCTCATTGCGACCGGTGGTACTCTAGTATCCGTTTGAAATCGAGCGAAGGAGTGCCGCTATGGAGCAATCGAGCCTGTTTGGTGACGGCGTGGACATCGATACCGAAACGCCCGCGAGCACGGATACCGCCGTACCGGCCGATGCCCGTGCCCAGGCGGCAGCGCGTGCGGCCGAGCTGCGCCACGAGCTCGATTACCACGCCTATCGCTACTACATGCTCGATGCGCCCGAGATCACGGACGCCGCCTTTGACAAGATGCTCGTTGAGCTGCAGGAAATTGAGGCCACCTACCCCGACCTGGTGACGCCCGACAGCTATACCCAGCGCGTGGGCGGGTACGTGAGCGAGCAGTTTACGCCGGTCACGCACATGGCACGCATGTATTCCATGGACGATGCCATGGATCTGGACGAGCTCGACGCGTGGCTCCAGCGCACTGAGGATGCCCTCGGTGCCGGTAGCGTCACCTATACCTGCGAGCTTAAGATCGACGGTTTGGGCGTGGCCCTTACCTACCAAAACGGCACCTTCGTACGCGCAGCCACACGCGGCGATGGCACCACGGGCGAGGACGTGTCGCTCAACGTCCGTACCATCAAGGATGTGCCCATGCACCTGTCCGAGGCGGCGCTCGTCCACATGGGCGCCGACCGCGAGCGCACCATTGAGGTGCGCGGCGAGGTCTATATGCCCAAAGGCAGCTTTGTTCGTCTGAATGAAGAGGCCGATGCCGAGGGTCGCGACCCCTTTGCCAACCCGCGCAACGCCGCTGCAGGATCCCTGCGCCAAAAAGACCCCAAGGTCACGGCGCGCCGCGACTTGGCCACCTTTATTTATGCCATCGCCGATACCGACCCGCTGCACGTCCACAGCCAGCGCGAGTTCCTCGATTGGCTGCGTAGCGCCGGCTTTAGTGTCAACCCCAACGTGGCTCGTTGCGCCACGCCGGCCGAGGTCCACGAGTTCTGTGCCCAGGCGCTCGAGCACCGCGGTGACCTGGATTACGACATCGACGGCGTGGTCGTAAAGGTCGACAGCTTCCAACAGCAGCTCGACCTGGGCTTTACCGCCCGCGCGCCGCGCTGGGCCATTGCCTTTAAGTTCCCGCCCGAGGAAAAGCAGACCGTCTTGCGCGAGATTCGTATCCAGGTGGGCCGCACCGGTGTGCTCACGCCGGTCGCCGAGTTCGACCCGGTGACGGTCGCCGGCTCCACCATCGCGCGCGCCACGCTGCACAACATCGACGAGATCCGCCGCAAAAACGTGCGCGAGGGCGACACCATCATCGTGCATAAGGCAGGCGACGTAATCCCCGAGGTCGTGGGCCCGGTGCTCGACAAGCGCCCGGCCGATTCGGTTGACTGGCACATGCCCGAGGTCTGCCCCGTGTGCGGCAGCCCCGTGGTCCACGAGGACGGCGAGGTCGCTTACCGTTGCGTCTCCATCGACTGCCCCGCGCAGCTCAAGGAGCGCCTGCTCCACTGGGTGAGCCGCGGCTGCATGGACGTCGACGGCTTGGGCGACGAGATCGTCGACAAGATGATCGCCGCCGGCCTGATCCACGATGTCGCGGACTTCTACCAGCTCACGGTCGACGACATCGCAGGCCTGGACACGGGGCGCGTGTACGCCAGCTCAAACAGCAAAAAGGGCGTCAAGAAGGGCGATCCCATTCCGGTGGGCCTCAAGACGGCCGAGAAAATCATCGCCGAGCTCAACAAATCCAAGAGCCAGCCGCTCGGTCGCGTGCTGTTTGCCTTGGGCATCCGCCATGTGGGCAAGAGTGTGGGCGAGGTCATCGCCGAGCGATTCCTGTCGATTGACAAGCTCATCTTGGCGAGCGAAGAGGACATCGCCGAGTGTGAGGGCATCGGTCCCAAGATTGCGGCGAGCGTCAAGCAGTTCCTGGCCGTGCCCGAAAACCTTGCCGTCCTGGAGCGCCTGCGCCAGGCGGGCCTGTCGCTCGAGGTCGACCTGGGCGCCGCGCACGCGCAAGCCGCAGCCGATGCCGGTGTAGCGGGCGAGCTCGCCGATGCGCAGCCGCTTGCGGGCCTGACGTTTGTGTTGACCGGCACGCTTGTCAACCGTACCCGCGACGAGGCGGGCGCGGCGCTCAAGGTGCTCGGCGCCAAGGTTTCGGGTAGTGTTTCAAAGAAGACGAGCTATCTGGTCGCCGGCCCCAAAGCGGGCTCCAAGCTCACCAAGGCCGAGCAGCTAGGCGTACCCGTGCTGGATGAGGACGCGCTCGAGCAGATCTTGGCTACTGGTCAGGTGCCCCAGGCTTAGGACATCGATAACCAAATTGAAGAACCGCCCGGAAAGCATGGTGCCTTCCGGGCGGTTCTTATTTGAACGGGGCAACGGGCACCGTGATCTGCGTCACGTAGGTCGCCGGGTCGTCGCTGATGATGTCGTCGATGAGGGCGATCTCGCGTGAGGGGCCAGCGGGGGACAGCCCGTGTTCGCGCATATAGCCGAGTAGCTGCTCATAGCGCGGGCCTGCTTGCCCGTGCGTGCCACGGAAGCTTGTGGTCAGGCAGCGCGCGGCGGGCCACACCTCGACGTCGCCCAGGTATTCATCGGTATCGTCGAGCAGCAAAAAGACCTCGTCGTAGCCATCAAAGTCGCCGGCGGCTAGGCGCTCGGCGCTAATCCCGACGCCCAAGTTGCCCAGAAAGACAAAGGTCTCGTGCTGGCCCTTCTGTAGTTGACGAATTTGCCACTCCAGCGCATAGGCGTCGGTAGGGTTGACGCGTTCGCGCAACACGGCGCAGCGAAGCTCGGGCGCGTCGATTGTGCAAATGGTGTCGAGCTCGGTGTTCAAGGCATCGTGCAGCAGGGCAAGCCGGTTATCGATCTTGCGCGACACGCGCTCCAGCTCGCGGCGCTTGCGCTCGATGAGCTCCTGCTGCTGAGCCAGCTGCCGCTGCATGAGGTCCACATCGCGCGTGGTCACGAACTCGCGGATTTGCGCGAGCGGCAAGTCGAGAACACGCAGGTGGCTGATGGTATTGAGGGTGGAGAGCTGCCGCGATCCGTAGTAGCGGTACCCACTCGCCGGATCGATGTACGCCGGCTCCAGCAAGCCCATCTGCTCGTAATGACGTAGCGTCCCCACGCTCAGGTTAAACAGGCGCGCCACCTCGCCAATGCGGAGCAGGCCCTCAGTATGTTCACTTGGCGTGTCGGTCACAGGACCGCTCCTTTCAATAGGGTCGGGGAGGGGCGCCAGGCTCGCGTTGCCCCGCTACGCTGCCAATTTGTCAAAAGCCCCGCGTCGGTTGAGCACGGTAAACGCGACAACACAGATGACTGCCGACAGAATTGACCCGCACGGCGAAGCGATGCCCATGGGAAACAGCGTGTCGGAATAGGCGTTCGACAGCAGCCAAGCGCCCGGTACGCGAATGAGCGCCACGGCCAGCACGTTGTGCGCAAAGCCGATGTAGCTCTTGCCATACGCAGCGAAAAAGCCGCTAAAGCAAATGTGAATGCCGGCAAAGATTGCATCAAAAATATAACTGCGCATATAGCCGGTACCGGCGGCGACCACCGCGGGGTCCTTGGCAAAAAAGCCGATAAACGCCGGCGCCACCAGCCACATCAGCACCGTGATTAGGCAGCCGTACACTACCGAGATGGTCATGGCGTCCTTGAGCACCTGACGCGCGCGGTCGCCCTTGCCCGCGCCGGCGTTTTGCGCCGTGAGTGCGCTGACGGTGGCGCCCATGGAGCTCGGGACAATGAACAAAAAGCTGATCATCTTCTCGACCAGGCCCACGGCGGCGGCGTCGACGAGCCCTCGGTGGTTGGCGATGACGGTGATAAACATAAACGCTACCTGGATGCAACCGTCCTGCACGGCCACAGGCACGCCGATCTTAAGAATGCTGCCGAGCACCTCGGGCTGGGGGCGCAGGTCGCTGCGCTTAACGTGGATGTTCGTGCGGCGGCTCTTGAGCCACACGAGCGCGAGGGCAACGCTGGCCGTCTGGGCGGTTACCGTGCCGAGCGCCGCGCCCACGGGGCCGAGTCCCATGTGGCCGATAAACAGAAAGTCGAGCGCGATGTTGATGATGCACGCCACGCCGATCACGTACATGGGCGAGCGCGAATCGCCCAGACCGCGAAAAATGGCCGAAAGAATGTTGTACGCGGCGATAAAGGGAATGCCTACAAAGCAAATGCGCAGGTAGGCGGCGGTGCCTTCGACCGCCTCGGCCGGCGTGCCAATGAGTGCCACGATCTGCGGGCACAGTGCAAGCAAGATGGCGGCCAGCACCACCGAGACGCCCATAAACAGCGTGATGGTATTGCCGATGGCGGTCTCGGCGCGATCGAAGCGGCGCGAGCCCACGGCGTGGCCGACGATGACCGTCGTTCCCATGGCCAGGCCCACGAGCGTCACGGTAATGATATAGAGCGTCTGCGCGCCATTGCCCACAGCGGTGATGCCGGCGGCGCCGCTAAACTGCCCCATCATGTACAGGTCGGCCATGCCGTAGAGCATCTGCAAAAAGTACGAGAGCATATAGGGCAGGGCAAAGACCGCGATGGTCTTGAGGACATTGCCGCGTGTGAGGTCGTGTTCCATGGGCGGGGCTTTCTGGCTGGGTTTGTTTACGTACCAGTGTAGTGAAAACCCTATAACGATTGTAGAGTCAAGGTTTGTGTCGCCAGTGGGGCGAAAAAAGTCACGCTCCGAGCATGATGCTTTGGCCCCTCCGTGCCCCTCACCTCGTCTCAAACCATCACAACATTCGACGGTTTTTGCCAAAATCGGGAAAAGCATCGAATGTTGTGATGGTTTTTCTACCACTCGACCGGGTGGAATCGCTTTCTTGCGCGCGAAGGTGTGCGGACCCGTGGGCAGGGGAATAAGGTTGGTTATCCGATTCCATTGGAGGGCTCATGGACCTGCCGATCGTCCTGTCCCATAAGACTGCCTGGCTGTACCACAACGTGGCGCGCCCGTCCGAGCCGCTCTCGCGAGCAAGCAGCCTATACGATGAGGACTCGCTTGCCAACGAGGCGGAACCGACCGCGAGCCTGCCCAAATTGGGACTCGATGCCAAGGGGCTGAGGGCTTCAACGGCGGTTGGGATCGTTACCGACTATCTGGTTTCGCTCGGTATTCCACGAGAAGAGCTCGATCATATCGACACGCTCGTCAACTTTGATTTTGAGCGCTCGACGCCGGCTGGATTTAGGTGCCACGTGTTTGGAGCGCCGGTACCTCCAGGCCATCTTATCGAGGTGGCGGAGGGCCTTCTGGTGGTTGATGAGGTCATGTGCTTTGTCCAAGCGGGTTCGTGGATGAGTGAGCCCGAGCAGCTGGAATATGGCTACGAAATCTGCGCCCGATACCATTTGAATCATCTGTCGACAGGCGATTATATCGAGATGGGGCAGAGGTATACCGTTGCCGACTTGATTGCCTATTGCAATGAGAACCGATCTCGTCAGGGGGCTGTACGCGCGGCCGCCGTGCTCAGGCGCGTGCACGATGGCGCGCGGTCGCCCATGGAGACGGCTACCGCAATCATGGTCGTAGCAAAACGTTCCCAGGGAGGGCTGGGATACACCAAGATCGAGCTCAACCATCGGGTCGATGTTTCCAACGAGTTCAAATATCTCGCAAAGGCCGGGTATTTCGAGATCGACGTATATGCGCCTGCGAGCGGTACGGGGATTGAATACAACGGCTCGGACCATCTTGATAAACAGCGCAGCGCGTCGGATGCGGAGCGCATGACCGTGCTGGGTACGCTGGGCTTTAGGATGATCGTCCTCACCGGGACTCAGTTTGCCCACCAGCTGCAATTGCATCGGGCGATGAACGCCATCGCACTCGCTATGGGCCTTAAGTGCGACCGAAGCGAAGCGTTCCAGAAGCGGCAGAACGACTTGCGAGAATTCGTGATTCGGCACTGGGACGGCAGCCTTTAGGGGCGCTTTGGCCCTTCTACGGGGTGCTGTGGGCAGGCAGACCATCACAACATTCGACGTTTTTCGCCAAAATCGGGAAAAGCATCGAATGTTGTGATGGTTTGTATGCTGAGGGTGGGCTTGGGAAGTCCGTTTTGCTCGAAGCGACCCGT
The DNA here is from genome assembly GCA_902464965.1 of uncultured Collinsella sp. Lineage (GTDB taxonomy): Bacteria > Actinomycetota > Coriobacteriia > Coriobacteriales > Coriobacteriaceae > Collinsella. The sequence continues at coordinate 9,558 of CABQLI010000001.1, read as the reverse complement.
CCTGTCGTACGGGTGTCGGCGTGATTCTCTCGTGGGGTATTATGTTTTCCGAAGAATAAAACGCCGCGTGAGGGGAGGGCTGCGTGGACGGGCACGTGCAACATGACGGCTTTGGCCGCGATATCAACTACCTGCGCATTGCCGTTACCGACAAGTGCAATTTCCGCTGCATTTACTGCATGCCGGCCGATGGCGTGGCGCCCCGTGCGCACGACGAGCTGCTCAGCGCCGAGGAAATCGCCCGCTTTGTGCGCTTGGTGGCGGGGGAGGGCATTCGCCGCGTGCGCCTGACGGGCGGCGAGCCGCTGGTCAGCCGCCGTATCATTCCGCTTATTCGTGACATCCGCGCGATTCCGCAGATCGAGGACATCTCGCTCACCACCAACGGCGCCCTGCTGCCCAAGCTGGCGTCGCAGCTCAAAGATGCCGGGCTTAACCGCGTCAACATCTCGCTCGACACGCTCGACCCTACGCTCTTTGGAAAGATCACGCGCTTGGGTCGACTCGAGCAGACCATGGCCGGCATCGACGCGGCACTAGCTTGGGGCTTTGAGCCCGTTAAGGTCAACTGCGTTGTGGTGCGCCGGCTCAACCAAGACGTGGCGGCCCTCGCGCGCTTGACCGTCGACCGCCCCATCCACCTGCGCTTTATCGAATACATGCCCATCGGCGACGAACACACGAGCTCGCATTGCGCCGTGGACCCGCATGCGCCCACACTCAATCCTGAGCTGTGGGACGCAAGCGATACCGTGCCGAGCGACGAGCTGCGGGCGCGCATCAATGCCGGGGCCGCCGCGGCGGGACTGGGCGAGCTCGAGCCGCTCGACATCAACGACGCTCCTGCCGGCGCGGGCCCTGCGCGCTATTGGCACTTACCGGACGCGGCGGGAACGGTCGGCTTCATTAGCGCCATGTCCAACCATTTTTGTGCGAACTGCAACCGTCTGCGCCTGACGGCCGATGGCAACGTGCGTCCGTGCCTGTTCAGCGATGCCGAGTATTCGGTGCGTGAGGCGCTGCGCCGTGGTGATGATATGCAGGTGCTTTCGATTTGGCGCGATGCCGTGGCCCACAAACCGCAGGAACACGCGATAATTGAGGGCACGCAACGATTTATGTCCCAAATCGGAGGATGATCATATGGCCAAGAGCAGGTACGCCGATGCCACCAAGGCCGCTCGCAGGGCCGCGATGTCTGCCCACAAAGTCACGGCTACGGCGAATGCTGGCGATGCCGACGCGTCTGCGCAGCCGACTGCCAACACTGCCGTCGAGCCCACCCGTGATGCCCGTCGCGACGAGCTGACGCACGTAGACGCCAAGGGCGAGGTACGCATGGTCGACGTGTCCGACAAGGCCGAAACGCATCGCATTGCCATCGCCGAGGGCACCATCCTCATGCACCCCGAGACGCAGGCTATGGTGCTGCAGGACCGCGCCAAAAAGGGCGACGTGCTTGCCTGCGCGCGCGTGGCGGGCATTATGGCCATCAAGCGCACGAGCGACATCATTCCCATGTGCCATCCGTTGCTCATTACCAAGAGCAAGTGCGACATTGCGCCCATCGCTGCGGCGGGGACGCCGGCCGAGGACGTGCCCGAGGGCTGGGCGCCGGCGCGCGCGGACGGGCAGGTTGGCTTTCACGTACTGGTTACGGCCGGCGTGACGGGCAAGACAGGTATCGAGATGGAGGCGTTGACCGGCGCGAGTGCCGCGTGTCTGACCATCTACGACATGTGCAAGGCCGTCGATCGCGGCATGGAGATCGTCGACGTGCGCCTGCTGCACAAGGAGGGCGGCCGCTCGGGCGTGTGGAATCGTGCAGAGCGTCAGGCCGCTGCCGCTGAGACCGTGGCCGCTGACGGTGCCGCGCCCGCAAGCGCACCCGTCGCCGTCGCGCCCGCAGCTCCGGCACCGGCCGTCCCCGCGATCGCGTTTATCGGCTACCAAAACTCGGGCAAGACCACGCTCGTCGAGAAGGTCATTGCCGAGCTCACCCGCCGCGGTCTGCGCGTGGGCTCGCTCAAGCATCATGGGCATCACGGCTTTGATATCGATGTGCCCGCTAAGGATACGTGGCGCCATCACCAGGCCGGCTCAAAACACGTGGGCCTCATCTGCGCCACGCGCTGGGCGGAGTACGCCGACACGCGCGAGGAGGACGAGATGCCCGCGCGTGAGCTGCTGTCGCGTTACAACGATGTCGACGTGGTGATCATCGAGGGCTACAAGACCGAGGGTTTCGACAACATCGTGGTCGCGCGCTCCGGTGTCGACCGTCTGCGCGGCAAGAGCTCGCTCGACCTGGTCGACGGCCGCACGCTGGCCCTTGCCTGCAATGAGGCCTTGGCGCGCCAGGCCTTCGATGCCGGCTTTGCGACCCGAGCCATCAACATCAACGACGCTCGAGCCATCTGCGACCTCATCCAAGACCATCTTTAAGGCTTGACGCTGAACCTGCCAAAAAGGGGCAGGTTTGTTTTGGCAGGTTTTATCTGGGCAAACGTCATTTCCACCACAAAGGGGCCAGGCACCTTTGTGGTGGTTTTTGCTTTGGTAGATGTGTGGGACATGCCTTACAATCTACCAAGTAGTCCACGACGGGCGAAAAACGGAGAGAAGGGGCTCGATGCGTCCTTAATGTTTCATGCGGATAGATTGATTTGACAGACGGTGGCGAATGCCCGCCGTCCGTATTCGCATGAAACAAGGAGTCTCCATGCTCGCTCCTCTTTTCTCAAAGCCTCAATCATCGCTGCCCGTGCAGGCCAAGCGCCTGGTGGCGATGCGCTTTCTCATCTACACCGGCTTTCAGACCAGCTACTTTATCGGCGTCATCGGAACGCTCACCTATGCAGACGATGCCTCGGTCGTGGCGACATCGCTGGCCGTCCTTTTTATGAACGTATTCGTGATCTTGGGATCCTTTGCGGGTGGCGCGGCGCTCGACGCCTGGGGCCCGCGCCGTCATTTCTTGCTGAGCATCGTGGGCGCGCTGGCAACCGGCGCGGCGATCCTCGTTTTTGGCAGCGCGACCGGAACAGTCCTTGCCGGCGCGGTACTCCTGGGCTTTGTGATGGGATTCGCCCAGCCCATCGCCACGTCCTATCCGGCCTATCTCACCGACGATCCCGTCGAGCTCAAAGACATCAACTCCGCCATCGCCATGTTTTCAAATGTGAGTATCATCGTTGGCCCCACGCTGGGCGGCTTTGTCGCGGCGGCTGCGTCGTCGCGCGCGGTGTTCGTGCTCATGATGCTCTTTGCCGTGTTGGCGCTCGTCGCTGGTTGGGGCTTTAGGCCGCAGACCAGCCATGTCGCCGGGCATGCGGATGCCGATTCGGCAGAGGAAGGGGAGCGTGCGGGACAAAGCTCCAACCCTAGCGCATCCACCCGCGCAACCTTCGCGACCAGCATCAAGACGGTCTTTACCAACAGTGTCCTCGCCCTACTGTTCTGCATCATCTTCCTCTCGAACTTTGGCTACGGGGCCTTCGATCCGCTCGAGTCGTTTTTCTATCGCGATGTCCTACGCGTCGGCGTTGAGTGGATGGGCTGGCTCTCGTCGGCCAGCGGTGTGGGCGCGGTGCTGGGCGCCGTGGTCGCGCTCCGCTTGCCGCCGCGCTTCGTCAGCCTCAAAACGCTGCTCGTGGCGCTCATGTCCGTGGGTCTGGGAAGCCTGCTCTACGTGGAAACGCCGTACGTGGGCGTGGCCCTTATCGGCCAGATTGTCCTGGGCGTGGCCTGGGGCGTCGTCAACCCGCTTCACAACACTATCGTGCAAACGACGGCTCCGCTCGAGCAGCTCGGTCGCGTCAACTCGGTCATGGGCTTTGGCAACATGTTCGCCGGCGTGGCCCCGCTGGCGATTGCCCCGTGGCTGGCGGCGACATTTGGCGTGCAGCAGACGCTCGTAGGGGCGGGCATGGTCGTGACGGCGGTTCCCGCGGCGTTGCTGCTGTTTGGACGCCGGCATTTTGATCGTGCCGCAAGGCAGTAAAAACCATCACAACATTCAGCGAAAATCGCGATTTTGCCGAAAAACGTCGAATGTTGTGATGGTTTCGCCGCGGGTCTGGTCACCACAAAGGGGCCAGGCACCTTTGTGACGACCGGGCCCCAACGGCCCGTGCCTTGGTATACCATGTACGCCGTTCACGAATACACCCCACACCGCCGCATAACCCAGAAAGGCCCCCATGGACACCACCTTTAGCAACATCAAAGCCGTGTTCTGCGATATCGACGGCACGCTGCTCACGAGCCAGCACACGGTGTCCCCGCGCACCGTGGCGGCAATCCGCGCCCTGCGCGAGCGCGGCGTGCTCTTTGGTCTGTGCACCGGGCGCGACGCCCGCGCGACCGAGGCCATGTACGAGCTCTGGGGCATCGAAGGCCTGGTAGACGTGATGGTGGGCTGCGGTGGCGCCGAGGTCATCGACCGCGCGCACGACGTCAACGAGCTGAGCTATCCGCTGCCGGGCGAGACCATCGCGCGCATCTGCAAGCACATGGCGGACCTTCCGGCAACGCCCGTCTGCCCCCGAGACGGCGTGTTCTACGTACCCGAGAGCAACGCGTGCGTCGAGCACCTGTCGCGCGTCGACGGCGTGCCCTACCAGGTGGTCGATTTTGCCGAGTTTTTGCGCGAGCCGCAGCCCAAGGTGATGTTTACCATGGCGCCCGAGGTAATGCCGCGGGTCATCGAGCGGGCGTCGACGTTTTCCGGTGACACTGTTAAGGCGGCGGCTCTGCAAACCACGCAGCGGCTCTACGAGTTTATGGATCCGCGCGTGTCCAAGACGCGCGGCCTTGTGCGCGTGGCGGAGCTCAACGACATGGAGCTCCAGAACATCTGCGTGTTTGGCGATGCGGACAACGACACCTGCATGGTGGCCGACGCCGGCGTGGGCGTGGCCATGGCAAACGGCAGCGACGCCACTCGTGCCGCCGCCGACTTTGTAACCGCCAGCAACGACAAAGACGGCATCGCGATCTTTATCGAGGAACATCTGCTATAGCGCCGGGGGGGAACCACCGCAAAGGGGGCAGGCTCCTTTGCGGTGGCCTCTGGCGATTTGGGTGAATTGATACCTAAAATCTGCGCGAAAATACAAATAACGTTGTCTGAACATCATGCTTCTAACCACCGATGAGTTAAAGATATTCCCATCAATTTGGTAGTCTATTCCTCCCGGTTAATGATCTACCGCTCACGGTCGATTTTCGACCGTGAGCGGGATGTTTGCTCTTGAGCAAAATGTTGTGCAAATAAATCTAATGCCATTAAAAAATGATGGGCAACTAAATTACCAGTAAAAACAACAAATAGATAGCGAATAAATGAAGGTAAAACTGAGCAAATGTCAAGAGAATTAAGAATTCGCTACAAAACTATCGGTTTTCTTGCTCAGATGTTCAAACAATCGTTACAATATGGATTACTAAGCGTGCGCAATTACAGGTTGCGCAGATACGTTTGATAGTGAAAGAGCAAGATCGCGGTCTCTTGGGGAGGAGACATCGATGAAAGCGAATTCAGACAAATCTAAGCAGCGTAAAAAAGCGACGCGCCGTGTACTGGCAGGCGTTTTGTGCGGAGCCTCCGTGTTGAGCCTGGTACTGTCGCTCGTCATGCCTCCGATCTCGCAGGCCATCGCCAACGATGCCCAGACGGTTCCTACCGAGAAGACTGTGACGGAGGATTCCTCGACTGAGTCTACTGATGTAGAAAACACCAACAACGGGGATACCGAAAACCAGAATAGTGACGAGACTGAGAGCGGCGAGTCTAACACCATTGCCACTGAGGCCGATCAGCCGTCAGACGACGCAGGGGTCGGGGATGCTGCGCAGCCTGTCGAAGACGACACTAATGGTGAAAACGCAATCGCGCTTGCCGCAGGGAATGAATCGGATCATAAAATTAGCAGCGGGGAAGAGCTGAGCACAAAGCTCCTTAACCCGAATCTACGCGATAACAACGGTGCTGCTACTTTTGAGCTAGCTGCTGATATTGAGTATGATGAAGAGATTTTGCTTGAAGGGGCAAACACCAAGATCACCTTGGACTTAAATGGCTTCAAGATTAAGCACGAGAGTTCAAATCAGCCTTTGTTCAGTATCACCGGTGGCGCGACGCTGACTGTCAAGGACGGCACGCAAACCGCTCCGACAGAGCCCCCGGTTAATCAACAAAAAATGAACGGCAGTCTCGCTTCAATGGAATGCGACGATTCCAACATCCCGAACAAACTTACCTACTACGTAACCGAATCGGTCGCAAAAGGAACCGGTACAACCGAGACCCTTAAAGAGTATAAGGTTGATATCAAGGGTGCTATCGTGGCATGCGGTGACAATGCCGACCTGAAGCTCGTTAATCTCTACAAAACTGGTACGTTTAACCTCGAGAGTGGCACGATCACGCAACAGCAGAATAACGGAGATCAAAAAAACAGTGTTAACAGTTTGGTTTATGCCGAGGAAGGTTCCATCGTCAATATGAGCGGCGGCTACGTTTGCGGTGCAACCTCTATGAACCATGGCGCAGGCATCGAACTTGGTACCATGAACAACGGCGGCGCGACTCTTAACCTCACCGGTGGCGTGATCGCGGACAACTACGCTCCCATTGGCGGCGGTGTGAACGCTTACGGCTCTAAAATTAACATGGCTGGTGGTACGATTTCCGGTAACGGTACGTTCGAGAATTTGCCGGGTTATGGCGCGGGCATCTGTGCGCAGAACTCTGATGTGACCGTCTCGGATGGCTACGTGACCAATAACAATTGTCAGTTCGATTACATGCAACAGGGCATGGAGGATAAACACAAGGGCAACGGTTGTCACGGCGGCGGTGGTATCGCTGCTTTCAATGGTGGCAGTCTCACAATTAACGGTGGTTACATTACCGGTAACTATTCTGCTGAGGCTGGCGGCGGTATTTATGCTGGCGCTTGGGGCCAGGCCCTTTCCTCGTTTAAGTTCTCTGGTGGAACCATCGCCAGTAACGTGGCGCAAAACTCGGAGGGCGGCGGTATCCGTATCGCTGCGCCTACCGTTGGTGTGTTTGAAGTGCCGAAAGGTTCACACGCTTATATCACTAACAATACGACCAATACCACCAACGACTGGGGCGGCGGTGGCGTATTCGTCCAGGGCTACGGCGACAACGTTCAGGCGGCAAGCCTCAAGATATATAACGCTCTGATTACCAAGAATGATGCCCAGGGCTTTGGCGGCGGCTTTGCCGCCTGCCCGACCGGCGAGACGGCGATTACCAACACCGATGGTATTGCGATTTTTGGCAACACTGACAAAAACGGCGAGCATCGATCGGGTGGCACCCACGGCAAGAATGACGACGCGGATAAAAGCAATGACGATGACAGCAAAGGCGAAATAACTGAAGGGTTTAAAAATGCCGGTCACCGGGATCTTTTTCTTATTCGCGATCAGAAGACTAGCAATAATTATATCGCAGCCGTAACGGGTCAGATGCTTGTCGACGGTGCTGCCAATTGGACGGGCATGATCGACGGTCAGCCTACGACCATCGGCAAGTACGATGGCGCCCAAGCTAAGTACATGATTGGCCTCGATGCAAATCCTTCCGAATATGATCAAGGGCAGGCTGTTAGTAATGCCAGGCTCTTCATCACGGGCAACACATCCAACGTCCACGGTGGCGGCATCATGACCAACGGAAACGTTGTCGCCGGCTCCACCACGCAGGTGAGTGTGTATCCCAAGATGAAGCTCAACGGCATTAAGGCACTGACGGGCCGCAAGCTCGAGAAAGACGAGTTCGAGTTCGAACTGCTCAAGCAGAATCCGATTGTTGACGAGAATGGCAAGCCGATTGTTGACGAGAATGGCAAGCCTTTACACACAGTTCCGAGCTTTGACTCCAACTCCAAAGATAAGCTTCAGCTCAATGGCTGCTCGGTTGTCGGTACGGTGAGAAACGACATAGATGGAAACTTTACCTTTGATCTGGGTGAAGTTTATGCCGATGAGAATCTTGTTTACTACTTGGTAGAGGTTCCGGGCACGGACGAGGGCGTGGCTTACGACGAGACTATCTACAAAATAGATCCTACGGTTGTGGAGGATACGGGCAAGACGCACTACGTGCTTGGCATTAAATACACGTATTACGAAGTCAAGAGCGTTTCAGTAACAAAGGTAAAAAAAGACGGCGCTGGCGCAAAAACGTCAGAAACAGAATCGGCAGCCATCGCAGCGGCTGAAGGCGAAAACGCTGCTACCATTACGCTTACCAGTGGTGCAACTTTCACCAACAAGTGCCCTAGTCGTTCCTGGACTCCTGAGGCGACTAAGGTCGTTGAGGGTGGCGAGATGAAGAAGTTTACACTTCAGCTCGCGACAGACAGCCGCTTTAGAGACACAGACATCATCGGTACTGCCGAGACCACCTCTGGTAAAGATACGAAGCAGACGCTTTCGTTCAAGGACACCACTGATAAAAATAAAACGGTTGAGCTCAAGTACTCGCTCTCTGATATCAGGAATAATCCCGGCGACCCGGGTGGCCCTTTCAAGACCTTTACGTACTATGTGCGCGAGAAAACCGACGGTTCGCAGTTCTCGCACTACACGTACGACCAGTCGGTCTATAAGTTCACGGTTGTGCCAACGTATGACACCGAAAAAGGAGAGATCAAATGTGCGGTGACCTACAGGAAGGGAACCGTTAACCCCAAAGGTGAGTGGACGGCAGACGCCAATACCGCATCAAAGACGTTCACCGACGATTCCATCCCCACCTTCACCAACACCTACTCCACCTCTTTGCCCCTTTCTGGTATGTCGGGCGTCACTCTGACGTACCTTGCCGGCGCGGCGGTGCTTTGCGCTGCTGCGGCCTGGATGCACATTCGTCGCAAGGCGAATGCGAAGGGAGGTAAGCGTCGTGAATAAGAAAGTTTGCTCCTCCCCGATCTTGTTTGCGCTGCTTGCCCTCCTGATCGGCACCTGCGCGGTTGTGTTCCCCGCTTCCGCGCAGGCCGCGCCGACCTCGACCGGTTCCATCACGGTGAGCGGCACCGTGGCGAGCAGCTACGACGCCTACCAGATCTTTAGCGCCAACGTCGTCGACGGCGACAGCGACGCCAAGATTGCCACCGACCTCGCCTGGGCAAGCGACACCGTGTGCGACGCCGCGCTGCCTGTGCTGCACAGCGCCGGTATGCCCAAATCCCAGACCACCGCGCAGGAAGCTGCCGAGTGGCTCAACACCGATTCCCACCTTACGAGCGCGCTGAGCGCACAGCTCGCTCGTTCCCTCCAGAGCTCTAGCGCCGTGTCCGTGGCCCTTAACGCGGGCACGACGGCCGAGCTGCCCTGCGGCTACTGGCTCATCGTCGCCGACGACGACGCCATCGCCCAGAACGAGGCCGGTACCGCGCCGATCATGGCCCTGGTGGGCGGCGGCGCCGTCACCGTCAAGCCTAAGGCCGCGACCCCCAAGGTCGCCAAGCACGTGCTGGAGGACGGCACCGCCGCCTGGCAGAAGGCCGCCGACGCCAC